>DAINRN010000045.1:0-12110 GCA_036741815.1 Acidobacteriota bacterium | reverse complement strand
CACCAGCCGTCCTGGCGCGTCGAGGAAGTACTGATCCAGCGCCGCGAAGACGCCGCGTTCGCTTCCGGTGTGCACATCGATGTCGGCGTTGGTCGAATCGGAGAGCAAGGCGAGAACGCCCTCTTCGCTCAGCTCGGCGGCGGCCCTGGCCCGGGCCGGCGTCGAGCCGCGGCAGGTGGACGAGGCCGTATTCGGGTGCGCGCGCCAGGCCGGCGTCGGCCCCAACGTGGCGCGCCAGGTGGCCTACCGCGCGGGAATCCCGCAGGAGACCCCGGCCTTCACGGTGAACATGGCCTGCGGCAGCGGGCTCAAGGCGATCGAGCTGGCCTACCGGGCGGTGCGGGACGGCGAGGCCGAGGTCGTGCTCGCGGGCGGGACCGAGTCCATGAGCCGGGTCCCCTACCTCCTGACGGGCGCGCGCTGGGGCTACCGGATGGGGGACCAGCCGGCCGTGGACGGCATGTACCAGGACGGCTTCCTCTGCCCGCTCGCGGAGATGGTGATGGGCGAGACCGCGGAGCGGCTGGCGGAGATCTACAAGGTCACGCGCGAGGAGCAGGACGCCTTCGCGCTGCGCAGCCAGCAGCGAGCGGCCAAGGCCGCCGCCGCCGGGCGCTTCGACGACGAGATCGTGCCCGTCAGGGTCGCGGTCAAGGGGAGCGAGACCGAGGTGCGGCATGACGAGCACGTGCGGCCCGACTCCACGCTCCAGGCCCTCGCCCGCCTGCCGCCTGTCTTCAAGGAGGAGGGCGGCACGGTGACCGCCGGTAACTCCTCGGGCATCACCGACGGCGCGGCGGCCGTGGTCGTGCTCTCGGCGGAGCGGGCGGCGGCGCTGGGCGTGGAGCCCATGGCGAAGGTGGTGGGCGTGGCCTCGGCCGGCGTGGACCCGCACATCATGGGGATCGGCGTGGTGCCCGCCACGCGCCGTGTCCTCGAGCGGACCTCGCTGCGGGCGGAGGACCTGGACCTCGTCGAGATGAACGAGGCCTTCGCGGCCCAGGTCCTGGCCTGCGACCGCGAGCTGAAGCTGGACCCCGAGCGCCTGAACGTGAACGGGGGGGCCATCGCCCTGGGGCATCCCATCGGCGCCACCGGGGCCCGGATCTCGGTTACCCTGCTGCACGAGATGGCGCGGCGGAAAGCGCGCCGGGGCCTGGCCACCCTCTGCATCAGCGGCGGCATGGGCATGGCCGCAATTTTCGAGGCTGTGGGATGAGGCAGGCAGCGAGCGAGCGCGGGATTCACTCCCGCGCGAGCGGATGGGGGGGTCTGGGGGAGTGCTTTCCTGCGTGTTACCCCCGTGAATGTCTAATGAAGGCGCCGGATTCACTCCGGCGCCGAGCGATTGGGGGGGAGCCCGAAGGGCGCGGGGGGGTGCTTCCCTGCGACCCGCCCCCCCGAGTTTTCTAATGGAAGACACCCAGGACGCCGACGTCGCCGCCGCCCCGCGGTCCTACGCCTTCATCCAGTTCTCCGCCGCCGACGGCGTGGCCCGCCTGACCCTCAACCGTCCACCGGCCAACGTGCTCTCCGTGGAGGTCCTCTCGGAGATCAACCACGCGCTCGAGTCGCTGGAGTACCAGCGCGAGGTGAAGGTGCTGGTCCTTTCCGGGGCGGGAAAGTACTTCTCCGCGGGCTTCGAGCTCCAGGACCACCTCGGGGACCGGGCCTATCCCATGCTCGAGGAGTTCCGGAAGGTCTTCGAGGAGATCGGCAGGCTCGACAAGCCCACCGTGGCCGTAGTGGCCGGGCCCGCCCTCGGCGGGGGCAGCATCCTGGCCGCGGGCTGCGACATCGTCCTGGCCGGGGCCAGCGCGCGCTTCGGCCACCCCGAGATCAAGGGCGGGGTCTTCAATCCCGTGGCCGCGGCGCTCCTGCCCCGGCTGGTCGGCCGCAAGAAGGCCTTCGAGATGATCCTGGGGGGCGGCCTGCTGACGGCGGCGGACGCGGAGAAGATCGGCCTCGTCTCGCGCGTGCTCCCCGACGAGCGGCTGGCGGCGGAGGCCGCGGCCTTCATCCAGCGCTTCCAGGAGGGCAGCGCCCCCATCCTGCAGCTCACGCGGCGCGCGGTGGCGGGAGGGCTGGACCTTCTCCTGCCCGACGCCCTGCGGCACACCGAGGACGTCTACTTGAACCAGCTCATGGCCACCGAGGACGCCGAGGAGGGCCTGAAGGCGGTGATGGCCAAGCGCAAGCCGGCCTGGAAGGACAAATGATCGATTTCGACCTTTCCGACGAGCATCGCGCGGTCGAGCAGGCGGTCAGGGACTGGGCGGCCGGCGAGGTCGCGCCGAAGATCCACGACCTCGACCGCGAGCACCGCTTCGAGCGCAGCTTCCTCAAGGGGATGGCCGACCTGCACCTGCTCGGGATCTGCATCCCCGAGCAGTACGGCGGCGCGGGCATGGACTACATCAGCCTCGGCCTCGTGTCCGAGGAGCTGGAGTACGTCGACACCCACCTGCGGGTGATCATGTCCGTGCACGTGGGCCTGAACTGCATGACCCTCATGTGCTGGGGCAACGAGCAGCAGAAGAAGAAGTACCTGGCGCCCCAGGCCCGGGGCGAGAAGATCGCGACCTACGGCCTCACGGAGCCCAACGCGGGCTCCGACGCGGTGGGCATCCAGTCCACCGCGGTCCGCAAGGGCGACCGCTACGTCCTGAACGGCGAGAAGGTTTGGATCAGCCTGGCCGACGTGGCCGACCACTTCCTGGTCATCGCCTGGACTGATCAAGCCAAGAAGAAGGCCCGGGACCACTCAGGCCTGTCGGCCTTCATCGTGGAGCGCTCCTTCAAGGGGTTCAGCTCCTACACCATCAAGGAGAAGTGGGGGATCCTGGCCGGCAACACCGGCGGGTTCTCCATGGACAACGTCGAGGTCCCGGCCGAGAACCGGGTGGGGGAGGAGGGCGAAGGGTTCCGGGTGGCCATGTTCGCCCTCGAGAACGGGCGCTACACCGTGGCCTCCGGGGCCACGGGCCTGATCCGCGCCTGCCTGGACGCTTCGGTGAAGTACGCGAAGGAGCGCAAGACCTTCGGCCAGCCCATCGGCGAGCACCAGCTCGTCAAGGAGATGATCGCGGAGATGGTCTCCGACTACGACGCGGCCCGCCTGCTGTGGCTGCGCGCGGGGTGGCTGAAGAACGAGGGCAGGCGGAACACGCGGGAGACGTCGCTCGCCAAGTGGTTCGCCACCGTCAAGAGCGAGCGCGCGGCCTCGGACGCCGTGCAGATCCACGGCGGCAACGGCTACTCCGACGAGTACCCGGTGGGCCGGTTCTACCGGAACTGCAAGGCCGCCGTGATCTACGAGGGCACCCGTGAGATCCACAAGCTGATGCAGGCGGACTACGCGCTGGGCTACCGGCAGGACAAGGCCCGACGCGTGGAGCTGCCGGCCTACAAGCGGTGATTGAACGCCGCGAGGTGTCGCCCGGAGCGCGGATGAGGATCGCCGCGAGGGTGTGGCCCGGAGCGTGGATCTAATATGAGGTTCCACGCGGAGGGCGCACCCCGAGCGGCGGAACAAGAATCAGCGGCGTTGTGCGGCCGCCTTCACTTGGAGAACCTGATCCATGCATCGTGACGATCTTTCCCTGGAGTTCGTGAGGGTGGTCGAGAAGGCGGCCATCGCGGCCGCCCGGACCATGGGCCAGGGCGACCGGAAGTACGCCGACCAGGTGGCCGTGGAGGCCATGCGCAAGGAGATGGAGACCCTCGACATCGACGGCGTGATCGTGATCGGCGAGGGCGAGCGCGACGAGGCCCCCATGCTCTTCATCGGGGAGAGGCTGGGCAAGGGGGGAGACCCCGTGGACATCGCGGTTGACCCGCTCGAGGGCACCAACCTGTGCGCCACCGGCGCCCCCAACGCCATCGCGGTCCTGGCCGCCTCCGAGAAGGGGGGGCTGCTGAACGCCCCCGACATCTACATGGAGAAGCTCGTCGTCGGGCCCTCCTCGCGCGGGAAGGTGGACATCAACGCCTCCGTGGAGCAGAACCTGAAGGCCATCGCCTCCGCCCTGGACCGGGAGATCCACGACCTGGTGGTGATCGTGCTGGACCGGCCCCGCCACGAGCGGCTCATCGCGGACATCCGCAAGGCCGGCGCCCGCATCAAGCTCATCGGCGACGGCGACCTCTCCGCGGGCATCACCGCCGCGGTGGTGGGCAGCGGCGTCCACGCGGTCATGGGCACGGGGGGCGCCCCCGAAGGGGTCCTGACCGCGGCGGCCATGCGCTGCCTGAACGGCGAGATACAGGCCAAGCTGGTCCTGACCAAGCCCGCCGACCGCGAGAGATTGAAGAAGATGGGGATCGAGAACCTCGACAGGGTCTACAAGACCGAGGACCTGGCCCCGGGAAGGAACGTGATCTTCGCGGCCTGCGGAGTGACCGACGGCTCCCTCCTCAAGGGCGTGCGGTACTTCGGAGACGGTATTCGGACACAGACCCTGGTCATGATGACCGTTCCCCACCAGGTCCGATTCATCGACACGATCCACGCGACCGACGACCCGGACGTCAAGATCCGCTTCTGATCACCGGCCGGCACCCCGGAAGGGGCGGTGGGGGATCCGACGAGCGCCAGGCACCTTCCCACCGCCAGAGTCTAGTGATCGTCGCCACTTAACGGACGACCCCTCACTTTTTGCTTGACACTCGGTTAACGCTTTGCTAGGTTCAGCCAGCACTTTAACCAAAGTTCGTAAGTTCGTGCCTCGTCACGGTTCGTTTGGGAAACCGGCCGCTCCAGTGAGCGCGGTCGCAGACAGTCGCCGACTGAAGGAGAGAGGCTCTCGTGGGTCTGTTCGGCAAGTCGGGGGGGCTGGTGGGACTCGACATCGGATCTTCGGCGATCAAGGCCGTGGAGCTGAAATCCGGCGGGAAGGGTTCCTCTGACTACCAGCTCCTGAACATCGGGATGGAGCCGCTCCCGCCCGAGGCCATCGTGGATGGGGCCATCATGGACTCCGGCGCCGTCATCGACGCCATCCAGCGCCTGTTCAGCTCCCAGAAGATCAAGACGAACGACGTGGCCACCAGCGTCTCGGGCAACGCCGTCATCGTCAAGAAGATCAGCCTCCCCCAGATGAGCCCGGAAGAGCTCGCGGAGTCGATCCACTGGGAGGCCGAGCAGTACATCCCCTTCGACATCCAGGACGTCTCGCTCGACTACGAGGTGATCGAGGGCGGCGGGGCGGGCGGGAACATGGACGTCCTCCTCGTGGCCGTGAAGAAGGACAAGATCAGCGACTACACCTCGGCCATCAGCCAGGCGGGCAAGAACCCCGCCATCGTGGACGTGGACGTGTTCGCCCTCCAGAACTGCTACGAGGTGAACTACGGCGTGGACCCTGGCAAGGTCGTGGCCCTCCTGAACGTGGGGGCCTCGATCATGAACATCAACATCGTCAAGGGGGCCACCTCCATCTTCAACCGCGACATCGCCGTGGGCGGGAACCAGTACACCGATGCCATCCAGAAGGACCTCAACCTGTCGTTCGACCAGGCCGAGACCCTGAAGAAGGGCGGGCAGGTCGAGGGGGCGTCCCGGGAGAGCCTGGCCCCGATCCTCCAGGCCGTTTCCGAGAACATCGCCCTCGAGATCCAGAAGACCTTCGATTTCTTCAAGGCCACGAGCTCGGAGGACCGCATCGACCGCATCTTCCTGGCGGGGGGGACCTCCAAGGTCCGCGCCCTGCAGGAGCTCCTGACCGACCGGTTCGAGGCCGGCGTCGAGATCATGAACCCCTTCAACAACGTGACCTACAACCCGAGGGACTTCGACCCCGACTTCATCGCCGAGATCGGACCCTCGGCCGCTATAGCGGTCGGGCTAGCGGCCCGAAAGGTGGGCGACCGATGATCCGCGTCAACCTCACCGGCGCCGAGCGCGCGGCGCAGAAGAGGAAGGTCTCCACGCCCAGCGCCCCGGGCGCGGTACAGGCCTACCTCTTCCTGGCCCTGTTCGGAGGCGGCGCCGCCCTGCTCTGCGCGGCGCTCTGGTGGTACGAGTCCGCCAAGATCAGGGACCTGGACGGCCGGATCCTCGTGGCCGAGAAGCGGCAGAAGGAGCTGCAGGCCATCAAGGTCCAGGTGGACGCCCTGGAGGCCAAGCGCGCCACCTTCCAGAAGAAGGTGGACCTCATCGAGCGGCTCAAGGCCGAGCAGACGGGTCCCGTCCACATGCTGGACGAGATCTCCAAGTCCCTGCCCGACTTCGTCTGGCTCACGGCCATGGACCAGACCGGGGCCACCGTGAAGTTCACGGGGGAGAGCTCGGGGCTCACCTCCGTCGCCGACTTCATCGCCGCCCTGGAGCGCAGCGGCTGGTTCCCCAACGTGGACCTGAGCTCCAGCGTGGAGACCAACAACATCATCACCTATGTGCTGACCGCCACCTTCTTGAACCCCGAGGTGGCGGCCAAGCAGGCAGCGGCGGCCGCTGCGAACAAGCCCATCCCGGGCTCCACGGTCTCGTCGCAGCCCGCGGCGCCGAAGCGGTAGGGGAGGAGCGTCTCATGGCTGACAACGCCCTCACGAAGCTCTCCCTGGGAGGACAGCTCGCCGCCTCCGTCGTCCTGGCCGCCGTCATCGGCGGGGCTTTCTGGTACTTCTACTGGTCGCCGGCCGTCGAGGAGGAGAACAAGAAGCGGACGCGGCTGGAGAGCCTGGAGAAGGAGATCCGGGCCCTGGAGGTGACGGCCAACAAGCTCCAGGAGTTCCAGCGCGAGGTCGCGCTGCTCGAGGCCCGGCTCGAGACCCTGAAGCGCATCCTCCCCCAGACCAAGGAGACGCCGGACCTGATGCGGAAGATCCAGGCCCTGGCCTCCCAGTCGAACCTGCTCATCAAGAAGTTCAACCCCGGGACGCCGGTGAGCAAGGAGTTCTACCAGGAGTGGCCGATCTCGGTCGAGGTGGAGGGCACGTACCACAACCTCGGCATGTTCTTCGACCGCGTGGGGCGGCTGCCGCGCCTGGTCAACGTGGGGAACCTGAAGGTGAAGTCGCAGCAGAAGCAGACGGCCTCTAACACCATCAGCGCCGCCTGCGTGGCTACCACCTTCGTCTATGTGGAGACGCCGCCCACGCCGCCCGGAGCGCCGGGACGGCCCGGGGCGCCCGGCCAGCCGGTGAGGCGGTGATGAGGACCTTCGCCATGAGGCCGACCCTCCTCGTACTCGCCGTCCTGGCGGTCGCCGCTCCGGTGGCGGCGCAGGCGCCTTCGCCCGCGCCGCCCTCGGCACCGGCCCCGGGCAGCCCGGACACCGTGAAGTCCATCCTCGAGCAAGGCCTCGAGCCGCCGCCGGGCGGCTACACGTACAACCCGCAGGGCCGGCGCGACCCGTTCGTGAGCCTGAACAAGCCCGTTGAGGCCAACCGTGGCCCGGGCAGCCGGCCGCCGGGGGTGAAGGGCTTCCTCATCCAGGAGGTCGCGCTCAAGGGGATCGTGAAGGACAAGACCGGTTACATAGCGATCCTGCTGGGCACCGACGGCAAATCGTATTTCGTCCGTGTGGGCGAGCGACTCTTCGACGGCGTGGTCACCGCGATCGACGCGGCCAACATCACGTTCCGGCAGGAAGTGACCGACCCCTTGTCCCCCGTGAAGAGCCGCGACGTCAAGAAGAGCCTGTATCCGTCCGAGGAGATTAGGTAATGAGAGCCAAGCCTGCTTGGGCCCTCCTGATCGCGGCCTGCGTGGCGCCCCTCGTCGGGGACGCGCTGGCCCAGGATCGGACCCCGACCGCCATCGCGAACATCCGGCAGGAGAGCACGGACCGCTCGACGCGGCTGTTCGTGGAGTGCACCGGTCCGGTGGCCTACACCTATTACAGCCCCGATCCGCTGACCCTGGTGGTGGACATCCCCGAGGCCGACGCCTCGCAGGTGCCGCCCCGGATCGCGATCGGGACCCGTGAGGTGGAGGCCGTGCGCGTGACGACCATGGCGCGCGCGGACGGGCACAACCTCGCGCGGCTGGAGGTGAAGCTCGCCAGCCTCGTCCCCTACCAGATCTACTCCAAGGACAGGAGCCTGAACCTGGTGTTCGAGCGCCCGGCGGCCGCCGCCGAGGCCAAGGCCGAGGCCGGGCCGGCCGAGAAGGTCACGGCCGAGGCCGCGCCCCTTACGGCGGAGGCGCCGAAGCCGGAGCCCGCCCCGGAGGCCGAGCCGCAGGAGACGCCGGCCCGGCAGCCGGTCGTCGCCGAGGCCGCGCCCGCTCCCGTCGCGCGCGGAGCCAAGGCCTCCAAGATCGTCGGCCTGGCCTACACCGAGGAAAAGGGCCAGCTCGCATTCACGGTCAAGGCCGACGGCAGCCTCCGCTACCAGGACTTCTTCCTGGGCAACCCGGACCGCCTGGTGGTGGACTTCGCGGACGTCACCAGCCGGTCGCCGGTGCGCAACCTCGAGGTCAACAACGGGGCGGTGCGCAAGGCGCGCCTCGCCCAGTTCAGCGCCAGCTCGCCCAGGGTGGCGCGGCTCGTGCTCGATCTCTCTGCCCGCGCCCCCTACCGGATCGTCGAGGGCTCCGACGGCGTGAAGATCCTGTTCGGCGAGGGCCAGACCCCGATGCCTGCCCCCCTGGCGGCCCTCCGCACGGAGCCCGAGGCCGCTTCAGCCTCGGCCATGCCGCCGGCCGCGCTTCCCGCGCCTGCGCTACCGGCCCTGCCTGGCCCGGCGCCTGCGCCCATGCCTGATCCCCAGGCCGTCGTGGTCCCGACCGGCCTCGAGCAGACCACGGTGGCGGGAGGACAGAAGATCTACACCGGCCACCCGATCAGCCTCGACTTCAAGGACGGGGATCTGCAGGACATCTTCCGCCTGTTCGCGGACATCAGCGGGCTGAACGTGGTCGTGAACCCCGGCGTCTCCGGCAAGGTCACCCTGAAGCTCACCGAGGTGCCGTGGGACCAGGCCCTCGACCTCATCCTGAAGACCAACGGCCTGGGCTACACGCTCGAGGACAACGTCATCCGCATCGCCAAGCTGGCGGACCTCCAGAAGGAGGAGCAGGAGCGGCGCAAGCTGGCGGAGGAGAAGGCCCTGGCCGGCGACCTGCTGGTCCAGAACTTCCGGCTCTCCTACGCCAAGGCGAAGGTCCTGGAGGACACCGTCAAGAAGGTGGCCCTCTCGCCGCGCGGCCAGATCATCACGGACGAGCGCACCAACACGATGATCATCACCGACCTGCCCGCGAATCTGGAGAAGACCCGGGGCCTCATCGCGGACCTGGACCGGGCCACGCCGCAGGTCGAGATCGAGGCCCGCATCGTGGTCACCAGCCGCACTTACCTGCAGCAGTACGGCATCCAGTGGGGCTTCCTCAACCAGCAGACGCCGGCCTTCGGGAACACCACCGGCCTGAACTTCCCGAACGCGGTCGTCCTGAACGGGGCCCCGACCGCCAACGGGACCGGCGGCCTGCCCGCCAACCAGAACGGGACGCTCTCCACGGCGGCCGGCATCGGGCCCCCGGGCCGCGGTTATGCCGTGAACCTGCCCGCCGCCGCCTTCAACTCGGCCATCGGGATCAGCCTCGGGAACATCCTGGGCAACTTCAGCATCGACGCGGCCCTCACCGCGCTCGAGAACTCGGGCCGCAGCCGCACGCTCTCCACGCCCAAGGTCACCACCCAGAACAACCGGCCCGCGGAGATCAAGCAGGGCGTGCAGATCCCGATCCAGACCAACGCCAACAACACCATCAGCGTCACCTTCAAGGACGCCACCCTCACGCTCAAGGTCACCCCGCAGATCACCGACGCCGGCACCGTGATCCTGCGCCTCGAGGTGCAGAACGACTCGCCCGACTTCTCGCGGCAGATCGGGACTGGCGCCACCGCGGTGCCGCCCATCAACACGCAGTCCGCCAAGACCATCGTCCTCGTCCGGGACGGGGCGACCGCGGTCATCGGCGGCATCTACCAGAGCTCGGAGGAGAACGCCAAGGCGCAGACGCCGTTCCTGGGGAACCTGCCGATCCTGGGCTACCTGTTCCGCAACCGAACCCTCCGGACAGCCAACCAGGAGTTGATGATCTTCGTGACTCCGCGCATCATCAAAGGTTGACGCCATGGGCACGAGGATGGCCGACGCGTCCGGAAACCAGTCGTGGAGGAGGAGCATGAAGTGTTCGAAGTCGGTCCTCATCGCCGCGGTCTCGCTGGCCGCCGCCGGGTGCACCCCGGACTGGGCGTCCCGGAACGAGACAGGGTTCATCATGGAGATCGCCAGCATCACGGGCACCGACGTCGCCAGCAGCTCGGGGCAGGGCGGCGAGATCCGCTCGGACGTGCTGACGAACGGCAGCGTCTTCAACGACGACGCCGTGGTGGCCGTCAACGTCCTGCGCAAGAACAACAGCCCCGACCTGGGCGTGAGCCCGGTGGAGCACGTCTACCTGGACCGCTACGAGGTGGTCTACTTCCGCACCGATGGGCGTAACACGGAAGGGGTGGACGTACCGTTCCGGATCACCGGTCCCCTGGGGAACCTGCGCTTCCACACCGCCGGAGCCGGCGGCGAGGGCGAGGTGGAGCAGACCGTGAACATCACGATCGTGCGCCACGCGGCCAAGCTGGAGCCGCCGCTCAGCAACCTGCGCAACGTGCTCGTCACGGCCCCGGGCCAGCCCACGGCGCCCTTCGCGATCCCCGGCCAGGGGCTCATCACCACCGTGGCGGAGATCACCATCCACGGGCACACGATCCAGGGGGATGGGCTGGTGGCCAGGGGCCGCGTGCAGGTCACGTTCGCCGACTTTGCCGATGCAGGCGCCTAAGAGAGGTCGACCATGATCGCTGAGATGCTTCGTCAAACCCGCACATCGAAGGTGCTGGCCTGCGTGGGGGTCGGCCTTTCCCTGGCCGTGGCCGGCTGCGGCCTCGACGGCGTCGATGTGCCTGACCTCGACGGACCGTCCACGTTCGGCCAGGCCCTGACCCTGACCATCACGCCGGACGTGATCACGGCCGACGGCTTCAGCACGGCCTTCGTCCAGGCGGAGCTGCGCGACCAGAACGGGCAGACGCTGGCCGACCGGGACATCTTTTTCGCCACCGCCGACGAGCTCGGAAGGTTCGCGGACATCGGGCTCTTCTATGACCTCAACGGAGTCCGGTTGGGGGCCACGGACGCCATCGTCCGGACCAACGGCAACGGCGTCGCCCAGCTCATCTACCTGGCGCCGCCGCGGACCGACGCCACCGGCAACCAGAGCGTGCTCATCACCGCGCGTCCCGTGGGCACGGACTTCAACGGCGCGTTCTACCGTACGGTGCGCCTGGAGCTGCGGTCGGCGGAGCCGCGGATCTTCCCGCAGGTGCCGTCGTGCGACGACGATGGCGCCCCAGCGCCTCCGTTCTGCAACAACCCGCCGAACGGGACCTTCATCTTCGAGGCGCCGGACGGGTTCAAGGCGGGGAGGTCCATCCTGTTCCAGGCCACCTGCGCGGACCCGGACGGCCAGATCGTCCGGTACGAGTGGTTCTTCGGCGACGGGACCGCGCCGGTATACTTCCCCGACGTGAACCACATCTTCGGGTTCCCGGGGACCTACACCGTCCAGCTCCGCTGCACGGACGACGATGGCGCCCAGGGGATCGGGACGACTACACTGGTCCTGCAGTAGGCGGCGCGGCCTTGGCGCAAAAGGTCCCAGGTCCGCGTGGACCTGGGACCATTTCTTTCTGAGGGAGCGTGGCCGGGAACCCGAGGATCGACGACCTCCGCCGGCGGCTGGACAAGGACCCGGGGTCTCGGCTCTTCGCCCAGCTCGCGGAGGAGCTGCGCAAGGACGGTGACCTAGAGGAGGCCATCAACGTCTGCCGCGAGGGCCTGAAAAGGCAGCCGGCCTACCCCTCGGCGCGCATGACCCTGGGCCGCGCGCTCTTCGACACCGGCGAGCTGGCGACGGCGCGCGTCGAGTTCGAGACCGTCCTGAAGGGCGCGCCGGACAACATACTGGCCAGCCGTCTGCTGGCGGAGTCCCTGTTCCGGCTGCCGCGGGTGTTGTGGCTGCGGGCGACGCGCTAGCCGCCGCGCCTTCCTCCTGGATCGCCGGCAGCCAGCGCCGCAGCAGTGGCGTGGTGATGACGGTG
>DAINRN010000044.1:0-12220 GCA_036741815.1 Acidobacteriota bacterium | reverse complement strand
AAGGCCGACAAGGCCGCCTACCGCGAGGGACTGAAGGGGAAGTCGCTGGGCATGATCTTCCAGAAGCCCTCGACCCGCACTCGGGTCTCCTTCGAGGTGGGCATGGCGCAACTGGGCGGGACCGCGCTCTTCCTGGGCGCGGACACCATCCAGCTGCACCGCGGGGAGACGATCGCCGACACGGCCAAGGTCCTGTCGCGGTACGTGGACGGCATCATGGCCCGCGTCTTCGCCCACCAGGACGTCCTGGACCTCGCGCGGCACGGCACCGTGCCCGTGATCAACGGTCTCTCCGACCTGCTCCATCCGTGCCAGGCCCTCTCCGACTATTTCACCCTGCGGGAGCGGCGCGGCACGCTCCAGGGCCTGAAGATCGCGTACGTGGGCGATGGCAACAACGTCTGCCACGAGCTGATGTTCGGGGCCGTGAAGCTGGGGCTGGCCATGAGCGTGGCCTCGCCCGCGGGCTACCAGCCGAACCAGCTCATCGTGAAGAACGCCGCGCGCGAAGCGCACAAGGCGAAGACGCCGGTGCCCGTCGTGGTCGAGGACCCCATGGAGGCTGTGGCGGGGGCGGACGTGGTCTACACCGACGTGTGGACGTCGATGGGCCAGGAGGCCGAGGCCGAGGCGCGCCGGCAGGCCTTCGCGGGCTTCATGGTCACGCCGGAGATGATGGCCGCGGCCTCGCCGGAGGCGGTCTTCATGCACTGCCTGCCCGCGCACCGCGGGGAGGAGGTCGCGGCCGAGGTCATCGACGGTCCGCGCTCCGTGGTCTTCGACGAGGCCGAGAACCGCCTGCACGTGCAGAAGGCGGTGCTGCTGCTCCTCCTCGGCGGGCGCTAGCCTCCCGTCACGCCTGGCGGGCCTCGCGCGAGGCCATGACCTTGAGGGCCCGGAGGATCTCCGGCGAGCGGACGTCCGGCTGGATCACGACCTGCCCGATGCCGGTGGGCAGGACGAAGGCCACCTTGCCGTCCCGCGCCTTCTTGTCCTGGCGGACCGCGGCGAGGATGCGCGAGGCCTTCAGGTCCGAGATCCTGGGCCGCGCCCCGAGATGGTCCACCGCCGCGGCGATGCCGTCGCACTCGGGCTCCGCCAGCAGGCCGCGCTCCTTCGCGATCCAGGCCGCCCCCACGATCCCCCATCCCACCGCCTCGCCGTGGGTGAACCGGCGATAGGCGGTGGCGGCCTCGAGGGCGTGGCCCAGGGTATGGCCGAGGTTCAACACGCGACGCAGGCCGTCCTCGCGCTCGTCCTTCTCCACGATCTCCGCCTTGATCCTGCAGGCCGAGGCCACCGCGTTCTCGACGTCGATACCCCTCCATCCCTGGAGCCCCTCGGGCGCGCCGCGCAGGCCGTCGAAGAGCGTGCCGTCGGCGATCACCCCGCACTTCAGGACCTCGTAGGCGCCGCTGCGGAGCTGGCGCAGGGGGAGGGTCTCGAGCAGGCTGGGGTCGGACACCACGGCCTTCGGCTGGTGGAAGGCCCCGATGAGGTTCTTGGCGCGGGCGTGGTTGACGCCGACCTTGCCGCCCACCGAGCTGTCCACCATGGCCAGGAGCGTGGTGGGGACCTGCACCCACATCACTCCGCGCATGTAGGTGGCGGCCGCGAAGCCCGCCACGTCGCCGACCATGCCGCCGCCCAGGGCCACGACCAGGCCGTCGCGGCCCAGGCCCGCGGCCGCGAACCCGTCATGGACCGCGGCCAGGGTGCCCAGGGTCTTGTGGCGCTCCCCGTCGGGGACCAGGACCCGGCTCACCGTGCCCAGCCGCCTCAGGGACGCCTCGACCCGCCTCCCGTGCAGCGCCCAGATCCGCCGGCTGGACACGAGCGCGATGTGGCGGCCCTTCAGCGGACGCAGCAGGTCGTGCAGGGACCCGGCCAGGCCGTGGCCGATGGTGATGGGATAGCTCCGTTCGCCCAGGTCGACGGGGATCTCGATCATCTGGATCGCAGAATAGCACGCTGCCTCCGCTGACCGGCCGGGTCAAGCCGTCATCGGATCCATCCCGGCAGCGCTCCCTGCCGGCGCGCGCGGTCCTCGAAGGTGGACTCGGCCTCGCGGATGCGCTGCTCGATGACCTCCAGCCGGCGCTGCGTGGCCACGACCTGCGGGTCGGTGTAGGGCCGGACGCCGGGCTTCCGCCGCCGCTCCTCGATCTTCTCGCGCAGGTCGTCGGCCTTCTCGCGCAGCGGCCGCAGCTTCTCGCGCAGTTTCTCCGCCGAACGGCGCCACTGCTCCTCATCACTCTCGGCGGAGCGGCGCTTCCTCCCTGCGGAGGCGCCGTCTCCGCCGAGTCTTTGCCGAGGGGTTCCAGCGCGTGCGTGTGGTTCCGTTTCAGTGCCTGGCTTCGATGCCACGCCGGTCTCCTCCCTGAACGGCCTGACCCGATCCAGGTCCTCATTCGTATAGACCGGCACCGGACTTTTTCTCTCTTCCGACATTGCCGGAACCGCGATGGCAAGGCAGACGGCCAGGCAAGACCGGCTCAAAAAACATGCTCTCTCCACGGCATGACCTTTCCGGGAGAGACGATGGGAGGATGGGGGTGGGAGTCCGCGAGGCCGGAAGGACGGTATCACCGCCGCGCTCGCGGGGTCAAGCCCAGCCGGAGGTCGAAGCGCCGTTTTGATAGAATCCGATGCTTTGAGCGCCGAAAAGTGCAAATGACTGGCCAGACACTGCGCGCGGACTTCCTGGTCCTGGGTTCGGGGATCGCCGGCCTGCGGGCCGCTCTGGGATTGGCTCGCCGCGGCAGCGTGCTCGTGGTCACCAAGGACCAGCCCACGGAGAGCAACACCGGCTACGCCCAGGGCGGGGTGGCCGCCGCGGTGGCGGCCGACGACCGCACGGAGCTGCACCTTGCGGACACCGTGGAGGCCGGAGGGGGGATCGTGAGCCGGGCGGCCGCGCAGGCGCTGGTCGAGGAAGGGCCGGAGCGGATCCGCGAGCTGGCGGCCTGGGGCGCGCGCTTCGACCGGGAGGCGGGCCGCCTGCACTTCACGCGCGAGGGTGCGCACTCGCGGCACCGCATCCTGCACGCCCGCGGCGACTCGACGGGCTGGGAGATGGTGCGCGCGCTGCTCGAGAAGACACGGCACACCGCGGCCATCGAGGTCCGGTCGTTCGCCTGCTCCACCGACCTCGTGCTCTGCGAGGGGCGCGTGGCGGGGTGCCGCTTCCTGGGCGACGGCGCGCACGGAGAGGAGACGACGGTCCTGGCCCGGGCCACGCTCCTGGCCACGGGAGGGGCAGGCCAGGTCTTCGCGGAGACCACCAACCCGGCCGTGGCCACCGGCGACGGCATGGCCATGGGCCTGCGCGCGGGCGCGGCGCTCCTGGACATGGAGTTCGTGCAGTTCCATCCCACGGCCCTTTCCGTGCCCGGCGCGCCGCGCTTCCTCGTCTCCGAGGCGGTCCGGGGCGAGGGCGCGTACCTGCTCAACGGGGCCGGCGAGCGCTTCACCGACGAGCTGGCCCCGCGTGACCAGGTGGCGCGCGCCATCGCCCGCGAGAACCGCGAGGGCCGCGGCCCGGTGACCCTCGACCTGCGCCACCTCGAGGCGGAGCGCGTGCGCACCCGGTTCCCGCGCATCCACGCCACCTGCCTGCGCTATGGCATCGACATTGCCAGGGACCTCGTGCCCGTGACCCCGGCCGCGCATTACGTCATGGGCGGAGTGGCCACCGACCTCCAGGGCCGCGCGACCCTGCCGGGCCTCTACGCAGCCGGGGAAGTAGCCGGCAACGGCGTCCATGGCGCGAACCGGCTGGCCAGCAACTCGCTGCTCGAGGGCCTGGTTTTCGGGGCGCGGGCCGCCGAGTCGATGGCGGCCGACGACAACCCGGTCCCTTCGGAATCCGCCTGCAGGCCGGGGCGGGCCGCCGAGCCGCGGCCGCGCCCGCCGGGGCTGCGCGACGACCTGCGCCGCCGGGCCTGGGAATGCCTCGGCCTCGAGCGCGACGCTGCGGGGCTCCGGAGCCTGATCGGCTTCCTCGACACCGCTCGGCCCGAGGCAGCGTTCCGCGCCGCCGATCGCGACGCGGCCGAGGACAGGAACCTCGTCGACGTGGCCCGGGCCATGGCCGCCTCGGCCCTCTTCCGCGAGGAGAGCCGGGGGGCGCACTTCCGGACCGATTTCCCGAAGGCGGACGATGCGCGCTTCCGCGGCCACACCCTGCTCGAGCAAGGCCGGATGCGCCTCGTGGACGTCGAGCTGCCGAGCGTGGTGCACGCGTGAGCGGATCGATATCGCTGTTCCCGTTCTGGGAATACTGGTGGTTCTACGCGGGATTCACCGTGTTCGTGGGCATCCTGCTGGCCCTCGACCTCGGCGTCTTCCACCGCAAGGCCCACACGGTCTCCTTCCGCGAGGCCGCGACGTGGAGTGTCGTCTGGGTGGCTCTGGCCCTCCTTTTCAACTTCGGCTTCTACCGCTTCATGTTGAGCCGCTTCGCCCAGGACCAGCGCCTCCTGGCCGTCCCGGGGTTCGTGCCCGCCTCGGCGGCCTGGGAGGCGGCGCTGCAGTTCCTGGCCGGCTACGTGGTGGAGTACTCGCTCTCCGTCGACAACATCTTCGTGTTCGTGGTCGTCTTGAACTACTTCTCGATCCCGACGGTGTACCAGCACCGCGTGCTCTTCTTCGGCATCCTGGGCGCCCTCATCTTCCGGGCCATCTTCATTGCGGTGGGGGCCGCCCTGCTGCAGTACCAGTGGGTCCTCTGGTTCTTCGGCGCCTTCCTGGTCTTCACCGGCGTCCGGATGATGTTTGCCACGGAAAAGGGGGTGGAGCCGGAGGAGAACGCCCTCATCCGGCTCTTCCGCCGCTTCGTGCCCGTCACCCCGGAGATGCACGCCCAGAAGTTCTTCCTTCGCGTCTCCGGGAAGGTCCACGCCACGCCCCTCTTCGTGGCCCTGCTGTTCCTGGAGATGACGGACATCGTGTTCGCGGTGGATTCCGTCCCCGCCATCTTCGCCCTCACCCGGGAGCCGCTGATCGTTTTCACCTCGAACATCTTCGCCATCCTGGGCCTGCGCAACCTGTACTTCATGCTGCGCGGGGCCATCGACAGGTTCCACATGCTCAAGTACGGCCTCGGGATCGTGCTCGTCTTCGTGGGCATGAAGATGACGGTCTTCCAGCTCCCGTACTTCGAGAGGCTCTTCCACGGCCACTTCCCGATCACGTGGTCGCTGGGGATCATCGTGGGCGTCATCGCCCTGTCCGTGGCGGCGTCCCTGATCTTCCCGAGAGCTCCCGGCCACGAGGGCGAGCCGCCCCTGCCCATGCCCTTCGGGCACGAGATCGTCACCCACGACATGCCGGACCGGAAGGCCGGCGACAAGGAGAAGCGCCGCTAGTCATGGAGAAAGAACGCACCATGAAGGAGATCACCCCGCGCAGCCAGGACTTCTCGCAGTGGTATCTGGACGTGGTACTGAAGGGCGAGCTGGCGGACTACGGCCCGGTGAAGGGCTGCATGATCGTCCGGCCCTACGGCTACGCGATCTGGGAGGCCATGCAGGCCGACATGGACCGGCGCATCAAGGAGACCGGCCACGTCAACGCCTACTTCCCGCTCTTCATCCCGAAGAGCTTCCTGGAGAAGGAGAAAGAGCACGTGGCGGGCTTCTCGCCCGAGTGCGCCTGGGTCACGATCGGCGGCGGCGAGGAGCTTGACGAGCCGCTGGCCATCCGGCCCACCTCGGAGGCCATGATCTGCTCCATGTACGCGAAGTGGGTGCGGTCGTGGCGCGACCTGCCCGTGCTCATCAATCAGTGGTGCAACATCGTCCGCTGGGAGAAGGTGGCGCGGCCGTTCCTGCGCACCACCGAGTTCCTCTGGCAAGAGGGCCACACGCTGCACGCCACCCCGGAGGAGGGAGAGGAGGAGACCCTGCGCATGCTGCAGGTCTACCGCTCCTTCTGCGAGGAGACGCTGGCCATGCCCGTCGTCTGGGGCCGCAAGTCGGAGAGCGAGAAGTTCGCGGGCGCGCTCCGCACCTATGCCATCGAGGCCCTCATGGCGGACGGCAAGGCGCTTCAGGCCGGGACCAGCCACAACCTCGGCCAGCACTTCGCCACCGCCTACGGCATCGAGTTCCTGGACAAGGACCAGCAGCGGGCCCTTCCGTGGTCCACGTCCTGGGGGACGTCGACGCGGAACATCGGCGGACTGGTGATGACTCACGGCGACGACTCCGGGCTGATCCTTCCCCCGAAGGTCGCGCCCTACCAGGTCGTGATCGTGCCCATCCCGCCGCGCAAGGGCGACTGGAGCGAGGCGGTGCTGCCCAAGGCGCGCGAGGTGCAGGCCGCGTTGCGCGGCGCCGGCGTCCGCGTCCATCTCGACGACCGCGACCAGCACCAGCCGGGGTTCAAGTACGCCGACTGGGAGATGCGGGGCGTTCCGCTGCGGCTGGAGATCGGTCCCAAGGACATCGAGAAGGACCAGGCCGTGCTCGTGAGGCGCGACACGCGCGAGAAGGCCTTCCTGCCCCTGGCCGGCCTGGCCCAGGCGGTGAGGGAGAGACTCGACTCGCTGCAGGCCGACCTCCTGGCGCGCGCCCGGAAGTTCGTGGCCGACAACACGACGCGCGTCTCCAGCTACGATCAGTTCAAGCAGGTCATGTCCGAACGCCGCGGCTTTCTCGTGGCTGGCTGGTGCGAGGACGCGGCCTGCGAGGCCGCCATCAAGCAGGAGACGAAGGCCACCGTGCGCGTGATCCCCATCGAGGGCGACGCGGCCCCGGGGGCGTGCGTCCGCTGCGGCAAGCCGTCCCCGCGCGAGGTCTACTTCGCCCAGGCGTACTGAGGAGGCCGTGCTCGCCCTCGCCGCGGCCGCCGCCCTCGCCTGCGGGCCGGCCGCGCCCGGCGCGCGCGACACCGATCCCGCCCGCGCCCGCGAGGAGATGGTGGCCGCGCAGATCGAGGCGCGCGGGGTGCGCGATGCGCGGACCCTGGCCGCGATGCGCAAGGTCCCACGCCATCTCTTCGTGCCTCCGGACCTGGCGGGCGACGCTTACGGCGACAGCCCCCTTCCCATCGGGCGGGGCCAGACGATCTCGCAGCCCTACATCGTCGCCTTCATGACCGAGGCGCTGGGCCTGCGCGGCGGCGAGACGGTGCTGGAGGTCGGCACCGGCTCCGGGTACCAGGCCGCGGTGCTCGCCGAGATCGCGGCCCGCGTCTACACGATCGAGATCGTGGCCCCCCTGGCCGAGGAGGCGCGGGAGCGACTGGTTCGCCTGGGCTACCGCAACGTGGAGGTGCGGGCCGGGGACGGGTATCAGGGATGGCCGGAGAGAGCGCCCTTCGATGCGGTGATCGTGACCGCGGCCGCGCCACGGATCCCGGAGCCCCTCAAGCAGCAGCTCAAGGACGGCGGCCGGCTGGTGATCCCGGTGGGCGAGGAGTACCAGGAGCTGATCGTGGTCACGAGGCGCGGGACCACGTACGTCGAGAACCGCGTCCTTCCCGTGCGCTTCGTACCCATGACGGGCAAGGTCCGGCAGTGACGGTTCCTGGACTGTCACAAGCCGGACCTGCGCCCCCGCCAGGCGGTCGCGTAGGGTAGATTCCACGTGCGCGGCGCCCGGAGCACGGGCCGCGGGAGGATCACGTGGAGGTCTTGATCGGCTTTGTCGTGCTGGCCCTGGTGCTCCTGGCCGTCGCGGGGCCCGTCCTGGCCCTGCTGGCGTTCAGCCGGACCTCGACCCTGCGCGCGAAGGTCGACGCGCTCACCGCGCACGTAACGGCCCTCGACGTCCGTGTCGCCGCCCTGGGCAAGATCGACCAGGCCGACCGGCCCGCTCCCGCCGAGGTGCCCGTCCCGGCGCCCACGCCACCCATCCCCATAGCGCCTCCGCCGACGATCGCGCCGCCTCCTCGCCCCGCGGCGCCGCCGCCGCCGCCCCGACCGGACTTCGCCACGAACCTGGGGCCGAAGATCCTCGTGGGTGCGGGGGCCCTGGCCTTCGTTGTCTTCCTCGGCCTGTTCGTGAAGTACGCCTGGGAGAGCAACTGGGTGGGACCGGCGGGCCGCGTCCTGATGGGCGCCGCCATGGGCCTCGTGCTGGTGATCGCCGGCGTGCGGATGCTGGGGCGCGAGTATCGGCCGCTGGGACAGGGACTGGCCGGGGCAGGCCTGGCGGGCCTCTACGTCTCGGCCTTCGGCGCGCACGGTTTCTACGGCCTCATCTCCCGGGAGGCGGCCGGCCTCCTCATGGTGGCGATCACGGCCAACGCCGTGCTCCTGGCGATGAAGCTCGACGCCCGGCTCCTGGCCACCCTGGCCTGGGTGGGCGGCTACCTGACGCCGCTGCTGCTCTCGATCGGCGAGGACAAGGCGGTGGCCCTGTTCGCGTACCTGGCCCTGCTCGACGCGGGCGCGCTCGTCCTCGATCACCGCAAGCCGTGGAAGGAGACCGTTCCCCTGGCCATGATCGAGACCCTCGTCCTGTACCTGGGCTGGTACGAGCGGTTCTTCCGGCCCGAGCGCTTCGAGGTCGCGGCGGGCGGGCTGGTCCTCTTCACGGCGCTGTTCGCCCTGGGCATGGCGCGCAAGGAGCGGGGCGCCGGGCTCGGCGTCGTCTTCTCGCTGGCCGCCATGGGCGTGGCGGCGCTGGCGGCGAGCGCGGATCGTCCCCTCGAGCTGCTCGTCCTGGCCTTCGGCCTGGCGGGCGCCGCCCTCCGCCTGGCGGCGCCGCGGGGGCGCTGGCTCTCGCTGATCGCCGGGGCGACGGTCGCCTTGCCCTACCTGGCGTGGGCGGGCAATCACTACCATCCCGAAGCGTTCGGCATCGCGGCAGCCTGGGTGACGGGCGGCGCCCTCCTGCTCGTGGGCGCCTCCGCCACCGGCCGCGCGCCCGTGCGCATCCCCCTGGAGCCCCTGGCCCTCCTCGGCGGGGGCATCGCCTCGATCGCCCTGGCGGCGAATACGGACAAGCCGGTGTCGATGCTCTTCTTCCTCCTCGCGCTGGCCGCGGTGGCCGTGCTGGCCCGGCGCAGGTGGGCCTGGTCCGAGGTGGTCGGCGTAGTCACGGCCACGCTCGCCTTTCACGCCTGGTTCGACCGCTTCTACAAGGTGGACCGCGGCTCCGAAGCGCTGGCCCTCGCGCTGACGGTGGCCGGGGCGTACCTGCTCGCGCTGGTCGTGCGCGGCTTCGTGATGCGGCAGGCGATCGGAGCGCCGGGCGTCGTGAGCCACCTGGTGGCCGCGGGACTGGCCTGGACCGCGCTGGACCGCGTCCTCGTAGCCGCCCATCCGCACGTGCTGGGCGCGGCCTCGCTTGCCCTGGCCGTGCTGTACCTGGCCATCGGTCTGGTCGCCCTGCGCGAGCGACGCGAGGACCTCGTCCAGGTTCGCGTCACGCTGGGCCTCGCCGCGGCGTTCCTGACCCTCGCCATCCCCGTGCAGCTCGGGCTCCACGGGATAACCCTGGCCTGGGCCCTGGAGGGCCTGCTGCTCCTCGTTCTGGGCGTGCGATTCGGATCCGCGCTGGCGCGCGTCGGCGGGTACGGCGTGCTGGCGCTCGCCGTGTTGCGCCTGTTCGCCCGCCACCTTCCCCTGCATCCCGCGCATCATCCGGCGTTCCAGCCGTTCCTGAACCCGGCCTTCGGCACCTGGCTCGCCGTGATCGTGACCCTGGCCCTGGCCGTGCGCATGGCCCGGAAGGTGGAGCCCGACGAGCGGTCGCTGGACCATGCGCTGCGCGTGCTGACGGGCATGGCCTCGGTCATCCTGCTCTTCGGCCTGCTCACGGCCGAGACCCAGGCCACCTTCGCCCAGCGCGCCACGCTGGCCCTCGCCGCCGGCGATGCCGCCGCGGCCGAAGCGGCGGGGCTCGCGGGGGCCCTGGCCGTCTCTGTCCTGTGGACGGCATTCGCCACCGGCCTCCTCGCCGCGGGGCTGGGGCTGCGCAGCCGCGCGCTCTTCTACTCGGGCTACGCGCTGTTCGCGGTGACCTCGGCCAAGGTCGTGATGTGGGACCTGGCCACCTTTGAGACGCTCTACCGCATGCTGTCGTTCCTGGCCCTGGGCGCCCTGCTGATGGCGGGGGCGTACCTGAACCTGAGGTTCCGGCAGCGGCTCATGCCCGGGACCGCCGCGCCGTGAGGATCGCGGACGGCCGGGTCCGAGGCGGCCTGGCCCTGGCCGCCGCCGCCCTGGGCCTGGCGGCGGCCCCGCTGGACGTGCCCACGGTCGAGCGCCGCATCGACGTCCCCCGCGCCGGGCGCGTGACGGTGGCCCTCGACCGGGACGTCTACGAGCACGCGCGCCCCGATCTCGGCGACCTGCGTGTCGTGGACGACGAGGACCGCCCCGTGCCGTATCTCCTGGAGCGGGTGGGTGAGGAGGTCCCCGTCTCGAAGACGCCCGTGATCCTGAACCGCGGCTTCGTGCGCGGCCAGAGCGCCATCGTGACCCTCGACTTCGAAGGCCCGGCGTTGAAGCGCGAGCTCGTCCTCTCGCTCTCCGGCGACAACTTCCGCCGGCGGGTCGTGGTCGAGGGCAGGGGCCGTTCGGACGAGGCGTGGACGACCCTCACCGACACCGCCTACGTCTTCGCGGTGCCGGCGGCCTCGGCCGCGGGCGGAGGCGACACCATCGCACGAAGGTACGAGACCGTGACGCTGCCCGAGAACAACCAGCAGTTCCTCAGGGTGACGGTGATGAAGGGCGAGGACGAGACCGGAGAGCTGGAGATCCGCGGCGTGACGGCGGGCACCGCGGCCTGGCGGCGGCCGCGCGAGGTGCCGCTCGCTCCGCGCACGGTCAAGACCGAGGACACGCAGCGCCGCGAGACCCTCTTGACCCTGGACCTCGGCGCCCGCCATCAACCGTTCCGCTCGGTATCCGTGGAGGCCGCCGACCCGCGGTTCTTCCGCGGCGTGACCGTCGAGGCGCGCCCGGACCCGCCGCCCGGCGCCCCCGCGGGCGGGTCCCTGCCGTCGTGGATCACGCTGGGGGAGTGCGCGATCTACCGGTACGAGGTGTCGGGCCGGACCGTCGAGAGCCTCCGCCTCGAGCTGCCCGGACGGCAGCGCACGCTCCGCCTTCGCATCCACAACCGCGACGACGCGCCCCTGACCCTGGGCGCGGTGACGGTCGGGGTGCCCGTGGAGCGGCTGGCCTTCGAGGCCGCGACCCAGAGACGCTACCGCTTGCGCTACGGGGCTCCGGCCCTCGCCGCGCCCGCCTTCGACCTGCCGCGGACGGTGGGCGACGCCGCGCTGTGGACCGCCGCCGCCGAGGAGGGAGGGCTGCAGCCTCCCGTCCGCCTGACCGCCCCCAGCGCCCGCGTCCCCTGGACCGACCGCCACCCGGCGCTGTTGTGGGCGGGCCTGGTGATCACGGTGGTGGTCCTGGGGCTGGTGACGCGCCGGGCGCTGCGCGCGGCGGGATGAGCCCGCTCGCCGCCTCGATCCGCCGATGCTACGATCGAGGACGATGCGCCGCCGTGCTCGCGCCCCCATCGTGCTCCTCGCCGCCGCCCTCGGCGCCGCCGCGCTCGGCGCGGGCCCTGTCGTGATCCCGCTGCGCCTGCCCTCGGGCAAGGTGCTGCAGTCCGAGGTCATGGTGAAGGACGAGGACCGGGCCATGGGCCTCATGTTCCGGCCGTCGCTCCCTGCAGGTCGCGGGATGCTGTTCGTCTTCGAACAGCCGGACTTCCACACCATCTGGATGAAGAACTGCAAGTTCCCCATCGACATCGTGTGGCTGGACGCCGAGCGCCGGGTCGTGGACGTCGCGCCCAGCGTGCCGCCGTGCAAGGCGGATCCCTGCCCGGTCTACCACCCGATGCGCCGCGCGACCTACGTGGTCGAGATGAACGCCGGGGAGGCGGGACGGGAGAATGTGGCGCTCGGCGCGGCCCTCGAGTTCAAGCTCCCTTAGCCTCTCCTGAGCGGTCGCCGGGCGGGGTCAGGGCGGTCGCCTCCGCTGGGGCCCTCCGCGGCTTCCCGAAGAGCGCCGCCACCGCGATGCCCAGCGCGTAGAGCCCGACCATGGGCAGGGCCAGGAACGTCTGCGTCACCATGTCGGCCGTGGGGGTGATGACGGCGGACACCACGAACGAGGCCAGGATCGCGTACTTGAACTGGCGCACCAGGAAGCCGGGCGTGACCAGGCCGATGCGGGCCAGGACGAAGATGACCACCGGGAGCTGGAACACCAGCCCCAGGCCGAGCAGGAACCACGAATAGAAAG
>DAINRN010000043.1:379-12335 GCA_036741815.1 Acidobacteriota bacterium | reverse complement strand
CGTGCCGGGTCACCACCTCGAGCGTACCCAGGATCTCGTCGCCGCGGCGCAGCGGCACGCCCAGGAAGGACCGGTAGTCGAGCTTTTCGATCATGGGCCCGAACATCGTTCCCGGCTCCTGGCTCATGTCCCACGAGGCCACGGGGCGAGCCTCCGCCATGACGCGGCCGGAAAGGCTGTGATCGCTGATGCGCAGGCCGCGGAAGGACTCCACCAGCTCCTCCTCCAGGCCCTCGTGCGCGGCCACCATCAGCTCGTCTCCGTCCCGCAGGAGCAGGGCGCAGTGGCTCGTGCCCATGACGCGGTTCACGCTCCGCGTCACGAGCGGCAGCACGTCGGCCAGCGTTTGGCGCTCCACGATGCTCCGCCCGATCTCCAGCAGCGACTCGAACTCCCGGCTGCGGCGGCGCACGTCGTCGAGGAGGCGCGCGTTGTCGATGGCGATGGCCACGTGCCGCGCCACGGGCTCGAGCACGGCCAGGTCCGACGCGCCGAAAGGCTCGGCGGCCATGCGGCCGAGGTTCAGCGAGCCCACCAGCCGGTCCTTGGAGATCAAGGGGAGGGCCACCACCGAGCGCACCCCCTCCTCGGCCAGCAGGCCCTCGACTCCCGCGGGTCTCGGCTGCCTCTCGTTGGCGCACCAGGAGAAGGGCCGGCGGAAGGCCCACGACACCTCGTCGGCCAGGAACGGCGCCCGCCGCCGCTCGGCGCCCGCTCCCACCGTCACCACCTCGGCTCCCCCCTCGGAGTCGACGAGCGCGATGGTGAGGCGGTCGAACGCCACCAGCCGGCGCGCCTCCTCCGCGGCCACCGCGAAGATGTCTTCTATGGTGAGGTCCAGGTTGACGGCGTTGGCGATCTCGTTGATCGCCGACAGGCTGCCCGCCCGGTCCTTGATCTCCCGCTCCAGGCGCCGCTCCCTCGTGATGTCGCGGAGGGTGGCCACCACCACGCGCGCACCGTCCACGTCCATGGAGCCCGCCCGGACGCTCACCAGCAGCGCCTCGCCTTTCCTGGTGATGAGGCGGGTCTCGAAGGCCTCGCTCACCTGCCCGGTCTGCCAGCGGCAGTACTGCTCCCACAGCTCACGGCGGTAGGCGGGGGGGACGAGGCTCTGGACGTCGAGGCCGAGCAGCACCGAGGGCGATTCGCCCATCATGGCGGCCAGGGCCGGGTTCGCGTAGGCGAGCCGCCCCTCCTGGATCACCAGGACGGCGTCCTGGACGCGCTCCAGAAGGCGGCGGTAGCGCTTCTCCGCCTCCCGGACCTGGGCCAGGGCCGGGTCCTGCTCGTGGCGCGCCGCCTCCCCGGCTCGCAGCGCGTCCGCGATCTGGCGATTGCGGAACGTCAGGTCCCGGTTGGCCTGGCCCAGCCGGTCGTGGATCCGGGCGAAGGACGAGCTGGCCGTGCCCGCCATGACCGCGCAGGCCAGGATGGCCAGCGCATGCAGCGCGCCCTGCGCCGGCGTGGGGCCCGCCAGGGCGAGGCCGGCGACGATGGCGGCGTCCACGAGACCGAAGGCGAGGCCGTACCCGACGCCGCCGCGCGCCGAGACGCCCGCGGCGTGGGGGTACAGCATCAACCACGCGGGGCTGGCGAGGGCGCCGCTGAAGGCGGCGGTCCCGCCCACCGCCGCGGCGTCCACGACGTCGTGGGCCACGTTCAGGGCGCGCGAGTGCACCCCGCGGCGCCTCCAGGCATGGGCGGCCGCCGCGAAGGCGGCGTAGGCGGCCACCACGGAGAGGGCGGGGACGCGGTGGGTCGTCGGCTCGTCCCAGGAGACCGCGATCGCGACCAGAGCCAGGGCCACGGCCGCTCCGCGGGCGAGGGCGGCGACGAGCTTCCCCCGGCGGTAGAGGGCGACGTCGACCGTGGCCGCGCCTGGATCCACCTGGGCACCTTCCCCCGGGATAGCAAATGAGTAGACCACAGGCGGGGTGGGGACTCAAAGACCGGCGGGCAACGTACGGACAAATGGACGGTACTGAAGACCGGCTGACAACGTTGGGACAAGAGACTGAATTGACGCGGGCAGGACGGCGTGCGTCAATTCAGTCTGAGATGAGCGTGTTCGACCGGCTGCGCCTGCCGGCTTCGGTCTTCAAGCTGGACGTGGACCGCATGCGGCAGGGCTGGTACTCCGACAAGTACTTCATCAACATCGCGCGCACGCTGGCCGAGCTGTCGACGCAGGGCTACCGTTTCGGCGGCAGCGCCCCCGACCTCTCCGACCTGGAGGTGGACCTCCGCACCGTGGACGTGGGCTCCATCGAGGTCGAGATGCAGTGGTTCCCCCGCCGCCAGCCCTCCTGCGTGGTGATGGGCGTGGACAAGGCGCTGGCCATGCTCTCCGAGTGCACGGGCTACTTCGACGACGCGGGACGGTTCGTCAACACCTTCGACCGCATGGAGGTCTGGGCGGTGCACGACGGGACCGAGGCGCCCTACGACGGCGACGTCATGAACGTCACGCCCGTGATGCGCGTGCGCGGCCGCTACCGGGACTTCGCCATCCTGGAGACCCCGACCCTGGGGACCCTGACCCGGGGCAGCCGCGTGGCCACCAACGTGTACGAGGTCCTGAAGGCGGCGCGCGGCAAGCAGCTCCTGTTCTTCCCCGCCCGCTTCGACGCCCACGAGGTCCAGGCCGCCGACGGCTACGCGTACCAGATCGCGGTGCAGCTCTTCAACAACACCTACGGGAAGAGCCTGGCCGCCTACGTCTCCACCGACGCCCAGGGCGACTGGTGGGGAGGAGCCGGTGGCGGCACCGTGGCCCACGGCGCCATCGCCTGCTTCCTGGGCGACACCGCCGAGGCCACCATGGCCTTCGCGGCCACCCGGCCCGCGGAGGTCCCGCGCATCGCGCTCGTGGACTTCCGCAACGACTGCGTCGGCACGTCCCTGCAGGTGATCCGGACCATGTTCCGGAGGTACCTGGAGCTGCTGAAGGCGGGCCGGGCGGACGAGGCGCGCAAGTACAAGCTCTTCGGGGTCCGACCCGACACCTCCTCCAACATGCGCGACGTCTCCGCGCCCCCCCTGGGCGACAAGCGCCTGGACTGCGGGGTCAACCCGCGGCTGGTGTTCGCCATGCGCGAGGCCATCGACCGGGAGTGGACGAACTGGCCGCTGTCGGGGGAGGACCGTGAGCTGGCCGAGCGGTACTGCCGGGATGTCAAGATCGCGGTCACGGGCGGGTTCACTCCCGACAAGATCCGCCAGTTCGAGGACCTCATCGTGCCCGCGGACATCTACGGCGTGGGGTCGTGGCTGCTGTCCTCCTGCGACGTTTGCGGGACGAACACCGACTTCACGGCCGACGTGGTCCGCGTGCGCATCCACGGACGCTGGTACGATCTGGCCAAGGCCGGTCGCAAGGCCTGCGACAACCTCATGCTCGAGCGGGTGCGCTGATGGAGGGCTCGGTCTCACTCTTCGGGGCGGTGCTGGCGGGCCTCATCTCCTTCATCTCGCCCTGCGTCCTGCCGATCGTGCCGGGGTATTTGTCGTTCATCAGCGGCGTCAACATGGCCGAGCTGAAGGACGGGGAGCGCCCCGCGGGCCTGGCCCGCCGCGTGGGCATCACCAGCCTGGCCTTCGTCCTCGGCTTCTCCACCGTCTTCGTCGCCCTGGGGGCGGCGGCCACGATGGTCGGCTACTACCTCCAGCAGTACAAGCGCGAGCTCGGCATGATCGGGGGCGTGGTGATCATTATCCTGGGCCTGCACACCGCCGGCATACTGCCCATCAAGTGGCTGCTCTACGAGAAGAGGGCCGAGGTCAAGACGCGGCCCCTCGGCCTCCTCGGCGCCTACGTCGTGGGCCTGGCCTTCGCCTTCGGCTGGACGCCGTGCATCGGGCCCATCCTGGGGGCGATCCTGCTCTACGCGTCCCAGCAGGCCACGGTCAGCGAGGGCGTGCTCCTGCTCATGGCCTACTCCGCGGGCCTGGGCATCCCCTTCGTGCTCTCGGGCCTCGCCATCAACGGCTTCTTCGCCGCCTTCGGGCGCATCCGCCGGCACATGAAGGCGGTGGAGTACGTCTCGGGTGCGCTGCTCGTGGGAGTGGGGCTCCTCCTGGTCACGGACCGGCTGGCGGTGCTCGCCCAGTACTTCTCCAAGCTGTTCCCCTCCCTCGCGCGCATCGGGTAGCCGCCGCGGCCCGCGCCCTCCGCTGGATCGCGCTCCTCCTCCTGCTCTACCACGGGGCGCGCGTGTCGCACCGGATCGTGGCCAACCCCGCCCTGCAGGGCGATCTGCGCATCTACGTGGCCGCGGCCGAGGCCTGGGCGGCGGGACGCAGCCCCTACGAGCCCGGCGCCCTCGTGGGGCCGGCGGGCAACCGCCAGGAGCTGCCTTTCGTCTACCCGCCCGCCAGCCTCCCGCTCCTGCGCGGGCTCCTGGTCCTGGACCACCGGACGACCTACTTCGCGTACTTCGTCCTGAAGATGGCGGCCGTGGTCGCGCTGATCGCGCTCTGGCGCCGCCGGCTGTTCCCGGACGACCTCGCCGGGGCCTGCCTGTACCTGCTCTGCGCGCTCGGTTATGGGCAGACGATCAAGATGGATGTGCGCGCCGGAAACGTGTCCGTCTTCGAGCAGCTGCTCGTGTGGACGGCCGCCCTAGCCTTCCTCCGCCGCCGGCCCTGGACGTACGCCGCCCTCATCACGGCGGCGGCCGCGCTCAAGCCGATCAACGCCGTCCTGCTCCTGCTGCTCCTCGTCGACCGCGGCCGGCGGGGGCGGGCGGCGGTCGCCGCGGGGGCGGCCGCCCTCGCCCTCGTGCACGGGCTCTCCGCCGCGGTGCGGCCGGACCTGTTCGCCGGCTTCCTCCGCAACGCCGCCAGCCTGGACGACCGGGGGAACTCAAATCCGGCCTCGCTGGCTTTGATAAGGGACGCCCTGGAAAGACTGGCGGCAGGGAAGGGGCCGCCGCACCTGGACTGGATCGTCTACGGACTGGTCGTACTGCTCGTCACGGCGGGCCTGCTCCCGGTCGCCCGACGGTACGCGCTAACGGGCGACCGGGAGGGAGTCATCCACGCCTTCTTCATAGCCTTTGCCCTGGCCGCGCCCCGCTTCAAGGACTACTCCTACATCCTCCTCATCCCTCCGTCCGTCACCGTCGTGGTCCGGGTGCTCCGGGGCGTCGCCCCGCGCGTGGCCGCCCTCGTCCTCCTCTGCACGCACTTCTTCGCCTACCAGTCCTGGGTGGCGGCCCTCGTGCTGTTCACGGTGTGCGTGGCGCATCCGCGGGGTCCGGCTCGTCGTCCTCCGGCGCCGGCGGAGGAGCCTGGTCCCGCCTGACCTCGTAGATGCGCGAGCCGTCGCTCGTCTCCGCGACGAGCGCGAAGGTGTGCGACTCGTTGAAGGCGGTGGCCGCGCGCGCCAGCGAGCGCATGCGGGAGCCGGGACAGATCACGTAACGGACCGGGAACCTCGCGAGCAGGAAGGCGGTCGCCTTGGAGCGGTCGGCGTCGAAGGGCCGGTCGCGCAGCCAGTGGCGCTGCATGAAGCGGTCCAGCCGCAGCGTGTCGATGGGCACGAAGGCGGACCCCTGTCCGTTCAGCATGGGCCGGCCGCTGCGCGCCGCCCAGACCAGCGAGTCGCTCGCGAAGAGCGGGACCTCCAGGATCGGCCCCGGGGGCAGCGTGTCGAGCGTGGCGTAGTACGGCGGCAGCCCGCGAGGTATGGGCACGAGGTCCAGGGGCGGGGTCAGCGTCTCCGCCACCGCTACCAGGACGGCGGCCGCCCCCGCCCACGCCCGCGACGAGATCCGCAGGGCCGCCCAACCCATGCCCGCCAGCACCGACATCAGGAACGTCGCCACCGCCGCGAAGGTGTACGGGTGGCGCATGCTCTCGAAGGGCGGGACCTTCAGCAGCGCGAGGTAGGGCAGCGGCAGGCGCCCGCCGGGCCATTCCAGGTGGGGACCGAGCGAGAGGAGCAGCAGCACGACGGCCGCGCCGATGTAGAACGGCGTCTCCGGGCGGCGGCGCCGTAGCGCCACCACCAGGAGCGCCAGCGTCAGCAGGCCGGGGAAGAGCCGCTCCCCGCCCGACCCCAGCATCCGCCCATAGAAGTACCCGACGCTGGTGAGGTCGCGATCGGGCTGGAAGGACATGGAGAGGGACATGCCGATCGGCCGGCGCAGGCCCTGTTCCGACCGGACGTCCATGTAGGCGCGAAGGTACGGCAGCGTGAGGAGGATGGCGATGGCCCCCGCGGACAGGAGGGCCAGCACCGTCCGCCGGTCGCGCAACGCCCGCCAGTGGAAGGCCACGAAGACGAGGCCGATGACGAGGGCGGACACGCCGTAGTAGCCGCTGGACTGCGCGGAGAGCGAGAACGAGACGGCGGCGAGGACGGCGCCCCAGGCCCTCGAGCCGCGCGCGAGGAGGTGCAGCCCGAGGAGGAAGAGGGCGAGCCAGCCGATCACGAGCAGGTTGAGGTGCGGACGGTGGCTGAGCTGGTGCGAGCCGAAGGCGGCCAGGACGCCCGCGAGGACGCCCGCCCAGCGGTTGCCGGTCAGGGAGTGGACCAGGGAGTGGAAGGCCCAGCCCCCGAAGGCGAGGGTGAGCAGCACGCCCATGTTGTAGAGCGGCACCGGGTCCGCCAGCCAGCGGCGAAACGGGAGGAGCAGCACCACGGTGCCGAGCGAGAGGTCGGAGTAGAGAACGGCGTGCGGCGCCGGTTGGAAGATGTTTCCCTGGAAGATCAGCCGGCTCTCGAAGAAGTGCTTCGTGAGCCAGTCGATCGTCCACAGATCCACGATGGGGTCCCCGGCCCCCACCGTGTGCGTCTCCAGGTGGGAGGCCAGCGGACGCGTAGCCAGGACCGCGAGCGCGAGGAAGAAGACGGCCGCCATCGCCTCGTGGCCGAGACGCCGCAGCGGAAGCCTCAATGGACCCGCGCCTCGTCGCGGAGGTCCACCACGTTGACCGGCCCCGCGCGGAGCGCCTCCGCCGTCTCCGGCGGCGTGCCCGGGGCCAGGATGATGTTCCGCACGCCGATGCGTCCCAGTTGCCGCAGGAAGGCGGCGGGGTCCTCGTTCAGCAGGCGGTCGAGCGTCCGCACGTGGGCGAGCTGGGCCGGCGTCCGCCGGGACACGAACCCCGTGGCCAGGGGATGGCCGTGGAAGGTCTGCAGGAAGACGGCTCGGCCGTCGAACACGGACAGCGGGACGTTGACCACGGGCCCGGCCACGAGCCGGTCCAGCGCGGGCGGCGGCGTGTAGGCGCGCACCGGCGTCACCGGGGAGTAGACCTCCGCGATCGTCCACGCGAGAAAGCCCATTGTGAGCAGGCCCGCCGCCACCGGCCCTCGAACGTCGCGCGCTCTCCCGGCCGCCCACGCCAGCCCGGCGGCCGCCGGGAAGGTCAGGGCGAAGACCGTGAGCAACACGCAGCGCACGGGCGTGCGTCCCATGTCGAAGGGAGGGACCTTCATGAGCAGCGCGTACGGCATCGGCCAGCCGGTGTCGACGCCCCCGACCTTCAGCGTGGGGCCCAGGCTGAGCAGCGCGAAGAAGACGGCGACGCCCGCGGAGACCAGGGTCCAGCCCCGAGGCCGGCGGGCCAGGCCCACGGCCGCCAGCGCGAGGAGCGGGAAGCCGAGGAAGACCTCCTGGCCCGCGATGCCCTTGCTGAGGGCCGCGCTCCATCGCGCGAAGGCCCCGAGGTAGAGGGGCGTCGTGTCGGGGCGCGGGACCACGAACGCGGCCAGGTTGGCGGACCAGTTCGAGGCCTGGCGCGGGTTCGGGGCCTTGCCGGAGTCGAGCGCCCAGTTCAGGGCGAAGGGAGCCAGGACCATGGCGAAGGCCAGGAGCGCGGCCAGCGTCCCGCGCGCGCCCAGCCCCGCGGCCACGCGGCGGACGTCGTCGCGGGTGGAGGGCAGCGCCGCCGCCACGGCCAACGCGAGGGCGGCGGCCATCCAGATGAACACCACGAGCTCGGTGAAGTACACGCCCGCGGCGAGCACGACGGCCGCAACCAGGGCGCGCCCGGTCCGCGGCCGCTCGAACAACCGGACCATGGCCCACGCACCGAGCGGCAGGAGAAAGGCCGCGGAGAGATGGTTCAGGTGGGGCACGTGCAGCATGTTGAAGTCGCAGAAGGCATAGGCGACGGCGGGCACGCACGCCGCCGCCCGCGGGAAGCCCAGGCGCCGGAGCACGGCGTAGCTCAGGGCGAGGGCCAGGGTGAACGACACCAGGATGGACAGGCGATAGGCGTACAGCGGATAGAGGGGATCGCCGCCCGTGAGGATCCGGGTCAGGAACGTCACGGGCCAGTACCCCAGGACGAGCGTGTGCTTCACGAGCCCGGCCCCGAGGGGGTGATAGACGAGCGAGGTGAAGTAGGGGTTCTCGCCGTGGCGGATCGCGCGCTCCCCGAACCACAGGTTCCAGACCATCAGGCCGTAGTCTCCCCCGGGCTCCACGATCCCTCCCAGCGGCAGCACATGGCGGCGGAGCAGCAGCAGGCTGGCGAGCGCGCTGCAGGCGAGGACCGCCGCGGGATGATCGAGGAAGCCAGCGAAGCGGCGCACGGGCCGTCGAGTGTAAGCGTCAGCCGCGAACCGGGGCAAGGCGCGCCAGGTTCATCCGCCATATAATGTCCGGATGCGCCGGCTCCCGATCGCCTTCGCCCTGCTCCTGCTCTCCGCGTGCGGTCCGCCGCCCCGCTCGGAGGACCAGGTCCACGCCGCGCCCTCCTTCGACCTGCCGGACCTGGCCGGCGGGCGCGCGTCGCTGGCGTCGCTCAAGGGCAAGGTCGTGGTCCTCGACTTCTGGGCCACCTGGTGCGGGCCCTGCATCGTGGAGCTGCCCCAGTACAACGAGTTCGCGAGGCTGAACAAATCGCGGGGCGTGGAGATGATCGGGGTCGTCTTCGATTCGGGCGAGCCGCAGGAGGTCCAGGACTTCGTGCGGGAGCACCGCGTCGAGTACCGGCAGCTCCTGGGGAACGACGCGATGATGGACGCCTTCGGCGGCAACATGGGCTTCCCCACGACCTTCGTGATCGACAAGGAAGGCATCATCCGCACGAAGTTCGTGGGCAGCACCCCCGACAAGTTCGAGCGGCTGCAGAAGGCCGTGGACGCCGTCCTGTAGCCACCCCGAGGTGATCCCGTGAGCGTGACCCGCGAGCAGGTGATGGATGCCCTGCGCACCATCCAGGACCCCGACCTCCACAAGGACATCGTGACCCTCGGCTTCGTGAAGGACGTCACGGTGGACGGCCAGACGGTGGACTTCACGATCGAGCTCACGACGCCCGCCTGCCCGGTCAAGGACGAGATGAAGGCCGAGGCCGAGCGGAAGGTGGCGGCCCTGCCCGGCGTGAGCACCGCGCGGGCGAAGATGACCGCCGACGTCCGCGCGCGGGGCGGCTTCGGCCGCCAGGCCGTGCCGGGCATCCGCAACATCGTGGCGGTGGGCGCGGGCAAGGGCGGGGTGGGGAAGTCCACCACGGCCGTGAACCTGGCGGTGGCCCTGCGACTGACCGGGGCCCGGGTGGGCCTCATGGACACCGACGTCTACGGCCCCAACATCCCGCAGATGCTGGGCGTGCACGAGCCGCCCGAGGTGAGCGCAGAGAAGAAGATGATCCCGCCCGAGGGCCACGGGATCAAGGTCATCTCCATGGGCATGCTGGTGCCGCCGGACCAGCCGGTGATCTGGCGCGGTCCCATGCTCCACGGCGCGGTGCAGCAGTTCATGCGCGACGTGGTGTGGGGCGAGCTGGACTACCTGGTGGTGGACCTGCCGCCCGGCACCGGCGACGTCTCGCTGAGCATGGCCCAGAGCGTGCCCGTGGCCGGCGCCGTCGTGGTCACCACGCCGCAGGGCGTCTCCGTGTCCGACGTGCGCAGGGCGGTGGGGATGTTCCGGCAGCTCAACATCCCCGTGCTCGGCGTCATGGAGAACATGAGCTACTTCGTCTGTGGCCACTGCCAGGAGCGAACGGAGATCTTCGGGCACGGGGGCGGCGCGGCCATGGCCAGGGACATGGGGATCCCGTTCCTGGGCGAGGTGCCCATCGACACCCGCGTCCGCGCGGGCGGGGACGAGGGCCGGCCGATCGTGGCCGAGGCCCCCGACTCGCCAGCCGGACGGGCCTTCATCGACGTGGCGGGCAAGGTCGCCGCCCAGGTCTCCATCCAGGCCATGCGCGTCCTCAAGGTGATCCAGACCGCCTGCCCGTCCACGGGCGCGAGAGCGCCTGGCGGCCCTACTCCGGTTCTCCGTCCGGCGAAAAGACGGCGTCAAGGGCAACCATGGTCAATCCCTGTGCAGACCGGCCCCCGCGCGGCATTCGGCCGTTGAACCATTGTCAATGCGATGAGCGTGATGGCATTGACAAACGCCTGTCTGATGCCTAGATTGTGGGCCTATGGTAAGGCCCAATGGCAAAACGGCCGCCGGAGCGGGGGCCCTGGACATCAAGGGCCGGCGCCTCCTGCTCGCCCTCTCCACCGACGGGCGTCAATCGGCCGCCGCCCTGGCCAAGCAGCTCGGCCTGTCACGGCAGGCCGTGACCGAGCGTATCCGTGAGCTGGAGCGGCGGGGCGTGATCCGCGGCTACCGCGCGGACGTCGATCCCGCGGCGCTGGGGCTGACCATCCGGGCCCAGATCCGCCTGACGCTGGACGGGTCCCGGGGACCGGACAAGGAGAAGGACGTGGTGCGGCGGCTGCGAGCCAACGCCCTGGTGCGGGCGGTCTTCCGGGTGAGCGGCGAGGACTGCTTCGTGGCCCACGTGGTGTGCCGCCGGATCGAGGACGTGAACGCGCTGCTCGCGGAGCTGCAGGCCACGCGCGCCATCCAGTCCTCGCGGACCGCGTTCGTGCTGGAGACCGTCATGGACAAGGGCGCGTTCGGCACGGTGGAAGCGCCGCTCGTCCCGGAGGCCTAGACCATGTCCCCCCGGCATCGGAAGCTGCTGCCCTGGATCGCGCTGTGCGTCATCTACGTGGTGTGGGGATCCACGTACATGGCGATCCGCATCGTGGTGCGCGAGGTCCCGCCCATGGCCGCGGCGTCGCTGCGGTTCATGGCCGCCGGCCTCGTGATGGCCGCGATCGCCGCGCGCGTGGACCGCGGCCAGGGCCGGCCCACGCGCCGGCAGCTCCTGGACTATGCGGTGATCGGGATCCTCCTGCTGGCAGGCGGCAACGGCCTCGTGATGTGGGCGGAGACCCGCATCGCCAGCGGGGTGGCGTCGCTGGTGGTGGCAACGGTGCCGCTGTGGCTGACCTTCTTCGACGGCCTGCGCCCGGGGGGGCGGCCCTGGACGACGCGGGTCTGGCTGGGGACGGCGGTGGGCCTGCTGGGCGTGGCTCTGGTCGCGCGGCCGGGAGGCGGCGGCATGTCCGCGGGACACTGGCCGGCCATCCTCGGCCTGGAAGGCGCGACCCTGGCCTGGACCGCCGGCGCCCTGTACTCGCAGTCCGTGCGGCGCCGCCTTCCCCTCTTCACGGCCTCGGCGGTGGAGATGGTGGCGGGGTCGATCGTCCTGCTGGGTGAGTCGCGGCTGATGGGCGAGGACCTGGCCCTCTTCCAGACGGCCTCCTCGAGCGTCTGGCTGGGGCTCCTCTACCTGACGGTGTTCGGCTCGCTCGTCGGCTTCACCGCCTTCGCGTACTGCCTCAACGAGCTGCCCGCCAGCACCGTGGGCACGTACGCCTACGTCAACCCGGTAGTGGCCGTCGCGCTGGGCTGGATCTTCCTGGGCGAGCCGCTGTCCGCGGGGATCGTGGGCGGGGCGGTGTTGATCCTGCTGGCCGTCGTCCTGTCCACCAGCCGGCGTCCGGCCGCGCCCGCCAACCCCGCGCCCGCGCCCGAGCCCGTCTCCCTCAACGACGCCGCCTAGGCCGTCCCCCGATCACTCGGCGTAGCGGAGGGAGAAGGTGCCCGCGTCCTTCGTCCCTTCGCGGATCGCGCCGTCGATG
>DAINRN010000043.1:0-369 GCA_036741815.1 Acidobacteriota bacterium | reverse complement strand
GGTCCGTCGAAACGAATTTCCGCGTCCACACCACCGTCGATCGAGGCGCCGGTAACGGTGCCGGTCCACTCGTGCGTGGCCCCGCCGGTAGCGATGACGAACGACAAGCGGCCCTTCTCGTAACGCGGGTCCTTGAGGGGCACGCCCATGGTCACCGCCCCCGACCGCGTGGTGAGGGCCCCGGACAGCCGCGCACCGTCCAGGCGGAGCTCGACCGTGATCCGCCGCGGCGCGGCCGCGCCCTCCTGCATGCTGCCTTCCCAGCGGCCGGCGACCGCGGCCGCCGCGTTGGAGGGCCCGCTGGGGAGGACGAGGGCCATCTCACGGAAGGACCGCGCCAGGCTCGGAGCGAGGGGGCGGACGAGCCGC
>DAINRN010000042.1:229-12357 GCA_036741815.1 Acidobacteriota bacterium | reverse complement strand
ACAAAGCCCATAAGCGATTTAAAGGAAACAGAAGCCGCGCGGCGCGACATCTCGACGAGCTGGCGCGTCGTGAACGCCGCCAGGGCGGCCCGCATCGCGGCCTGCTCCTCCTCGCGCAGGTCGCGGCGGATGAGGCCGGCGTTGGCCTGGCTCAGGCCGACAACGGGCTCCTTCGTCCGGAAGTGGGGGACCGCGGCCACGTCGACGCTGCGGTACGGCCGGCCGCGGCGGAGGATGGGCAGGTGCAGCATCCTCAGTAGACCCCTTCCACCACCGCCGCCCCCAGGCGCGAGAACGGCCGCACGTTGCGCACGCCGTCCCACGGATACAGGTCGCACGGCGGCTCGCGCTCGGCCTCGTCGCGCTCCAGGAAGCGCGGCATGAAGAACTCCTTGGTCAGCGTGGTCAGGCGGACGCGGCCCGTCTGGCCGTACTCCACCACGCGGTCGGGCCGGTCGGGGTCCACGACCTCCATCATCGCGCGCGGCGAGGGCGGGTAGTACACGATGTCCCAGGGATCGTTCGGGCCGCGCGGCTTGTGGCAGGCCAGGCCCATGAGCGTGTTGCCGTAGGTGGCGGCGAAGTAGGCCCCTTCCAGCAGCTCTTCCACCGCGAAGCGGTGGAACTGCGGCGTCATCTCCGTGCCCCCGCAGAACACGCCGGTGATGCCCAGCTTGCGCAGCGAGGCCTTCTCGCACAGCGCCTCGAGCAGCTTCGGCGTGGTGAACAGGCAGCGTATGCCGTCGTGCGCCTTGAGGAGCGTCAAGGCCTGCTCGACGACGTGCTGCTTGTATTTCTCCATCGTCGCCATGTCGCCCGCCTTCACCAGCTTGACCACCCAGCGCGGGTCCAGGTCCACCATGAAGCAGATCCCGCCGCGGACCTGGCAGAGGTGCTCGATCGCGAGGCGCAGACGCCGGGGCCCGGAGGGGCCCACGTGCAGCCAGTCCGCGCCCTTGGGGAAATACGCGTCGGGCAGCGTCTCGCTGAACATGTCGTAGTCGATGCGGAAGTCCTCGACGCTGATGCGGGACTTGGGCACGCCGGTGGATCCGCCCGTCTCGAAGACGTAGACGGGCATGCCGGCGCAGCCCCTCGGCACCCAGCGCCGCACGGGCCCGCCGCGGAGCCACTCGTCCTGGAACGCGCCGAGCCGGGCCAGGTCGGGGTAGTTGTGGACTTCCTTGCGCGGGTCGAACCCGGCCCGGCTCGCATACTCCAGCCAGAACGGCGTGCCCGTCTCGGGGCTGAAGTGCCAGGCCACCACCTCGCGCACCCAGGCGTCGAGGGCCATGCGCGCCTCGGCGGCCCGGCTCTCCAATGCTGCGCTGGCCACGGTCGCCTCCTAGTTCGGCCGCGCGCCGAAGCGCAGCTCCACCCGCGCCACGCACTCGAACGGCCGCGCGGGTATCGCGGACACCCCGCCGAACCCCCGGGTCGCATAGTCGGTGCCGGTGATGTTCTTGAGGTTCACGGAGAGGCGGCCCCGGCTCGTCTTGTAGAAGACCGCGGCGTCCAGTGTGGCGTAGCCCGGGATCGTGTAGCGGTTGTCCTCGCCCACGAACTGCTCGCTGAGCGCGCGCAGCCCGGCGGCCGCCCCGAGGCCGTTGCGCAGCTCCTTCGAGACCCAGACGTTCACGAGGTGGTGCGGCACGAAGGCCGGGGTGTTCCCGGTGCGGTCGAGGACGACGGGGCCGACCGGCGTGATCACCATCTCCGCGAAGCGGGTCAGCTCCGCGTCCGTGAAGGCGTAGTTCGCATAGGTCACCAGGCCCTGGGCCGGCTCCGCGGAGAAGTCCACCTCGATCCCGCGCGAGCGCTGGTCTCCCGCCTGCGTGAGCAGGCCCGACGAGTCGGGGATCGCGATGTCCTCGCGCTCCAGCGCGTAGCCGCTGACCCCCAGGAAAGCCTTGCCGCCCAGGAACTGGAGCTTGGCCCCCACCTCGGCCTGGCGGCTGGTCTCGGGCTCGCGCGGGCCGACCACCTGCGTGGACGGCGGCGCGAACGCGGTCCCACCGCTGGCGTGGATCGAGAGCGCGCTCGTGGGCGAGAAGACGAGGCCGAGGAGCGGGCTCAGCTTCGTGTCGTCCCGGCTCGTGCCCGTGGCCTCGTCGTCGTAGTCCAGGGTGTCCAGCCGCGCGCCGACGAAGCCCTGCCACTTCTTGGAGAGCGCGAGGCGGTCCACGACGTAGGGCGCGAAGACGAGGCTCCGCGAGTCGCCCGCCAGACCGAAGGCGGGGATGGGGACCGGCGTCGGGCCGCCCGGCGGCTCGACGGGGTTGAGCAGGCTGACCGGATCGAGGAGCGCGACGTCCTGGACGAAGCGGTCCGTCAGGCGGACCAGCTCGACGCCCGCGAGAACGTCGTGACCGACGGGGCCGGTCTTGAAGGATGTGTTCAGCTCGAGCTGGTCGCCCAGCAGGCGCTGTTTGTCGTCGAGGACCACGAGCGTGCGCACGACGTACGTGTTCCCGTCGGGGAAGGGGAAGGCGCCGTTCAGGAGCGTGCCCGTCGAGCCCCAGCCCAGCTCGGTGAAGTAGAGTCGGTTCCGGAGCGTGACGCTCCCGCCCAGCTTGCGCTCCGCCTCGAAGCGCAGCCGGTAGACGTCCTGCTCCGACTCGTCGAAGGGCGACTGGTAGGAGGTCTCCCGCGGCACGGGGGCGAGGTCCGATCCCGACGCGCCCACGAAGGGCAGGCCCGAGTCGGGCGGCCAGTCGCTGCGGACGTACTCGAAGCCAACGGCCAGCCGCGTCCGGTCGTCCGGCCGCCAGAGGAGCGACGGGTTCACGGCCGCGATGGTCCCGTCGCCCACGTCGCGGAAGTTGTCCGTCCCCTGCCAGGTACCGTTGAGCCGAAGGGCGAGCTTCCCGTCGCCGCTGGCCACGTTCCCGTCGACAGCTCCCTCGAAGGTCTGGAAGCTCCCGTACGTGAACGACGCGTCGCCGAAGCGGCCGCTCATGGGCTGCTTGCGCACGATCTGGACGGCGCCCGCCAGGGCGTTCCCCCCGTACAGGAACGCCGCGGGCCCCTTCAGCACCTCGACCTGGCGCACGTTGTAGAGGGGATGGAAGGTGGACTCCGGCTCGGAGATGCCGTCGGTGAGCACCAGGCCGCCGGTCAGCGAATCGAATCCGCGGATCGTGAAGAAGTCGAAGACGCCGAAGCCGGTGCCGACGGTCACGCCGCTGGCGTTGCGCAAGGCGTCGCCGAGGACGAAGCCGGCCTGGTCGCGGAGCAGGCTCCGCGGCACCACCGACACCGTCACGGGAAGGTCCCGGACGGAGACGGGGACCCGTGTGGCCGCGTTGCTGGAAGGCGGCAGCGCGGGGAGCTCGGCTTCCACATCGACGGTCTCCTCGCGCCGGGTGGCCTCCGGCGGTGGTGTCGGCTCGGGCGACGGCTCTTGTGCCCAGGCCGGGCTCGCGGCCAGGAGAGCGAGAAGCACGGCGCGCCCCGGCCGGAGTCGCGTCATGACCGTCCCAGCTCCAGCGCCTTGATCGTGACCCGATCGCGCACGTAGAGCCGCGTCCCCACCAGCGTGGGCACCGTCCAGGCCCGGTTCGTCAGGACCGACGCCTTGGCGTGCACCTGGAGGCCGGCCGGCGTCGGGGAGGCCAGGGCCAGGGTCCCGTCCTCGTCGAGGAGGATCAGCTTCCCGTCGGCGTGGACGAGGGTCGCGCGGGCGAAGTCCCGCTGCTGCCACGCCACCTCGCCGGTGCGCACGTCGACGGCGGTGACGAAGGCGGGGCCGAAGTCGCCGCTCGAGCCGTAGACCCGGTCGCCCAGACGGATGGCGTTGCCGAAGTGGACGCGCATCTTCGGGGTGAACCACTCTTCCTTGACCGTGGTGCGGCCGTTCGCCTGCGTCAGGCGCAGCACGCGGCTGCCGCCGGTGTAGGCGGACGACATGAAGAGGAGGTTGCCGTCCCCCCACACCGGGGTGCTGATGTTCAGGCCGTACTGCGTCTGGTGGGGGTGGTTCCAGAACAGCGGTCCGCCCCTCGGGTCCACGCCGGCGATGCCCTCGGTGTGGAAGACGACGAGCTGGTCCTGGCCGTCCACGTTGATGAGCATCGGCGACGAGAAGCCGGGATCGAAGTCGTGGGCCTGCCAGGCCACCCGGCCGTCCCGCGCGTCGAAGGCCATGACCGCCTTGGCGGATCCCCCGACGGTGACGATGACCGTGTCGCCGTACGCGATGGGGCTGCAAGAGTAGCCGCGCGGCTGCGTCCGGCCGCCGAACTCCCGGTGCAGGTCGTGCGACCAGACGACGCGGCCCGTCTTCTGATCGAGGGCATGGAGCTTGGCGGTGGCGCCCACCGCGTAGACGAGGCCGTCCTTCACGAGCGGTGTTGCGTGGGGCCCGGGACCGTGCTCCATGTTCATGCCCGCCACCTCGGGCGCCTCGTAGGCGTGCTCCCAGAGCGTCCGCCCGCTGGCGGCGTCGATGGCGACCACCACCTCGGGCGAAGAGCCGGAGGGCCAGACCTTGTCCACGACGGCCTGCACGAAGCCCTTGGCCGGGCGGTACAACGTGTAGAGCGTCCCGCCGGACTCGACGATGGCCGAGTAGCCGTCGCCCAACGCGCGGCTCCAGACCTCGCGAGGTCCCCCGGACGGCCAGGCGGTGGCCAGGGCAGGCCCCGCGACCTTGAAGTCGCGGTTGGGTCCGCCCCACTGCGGCCAGCCCGCGCTCCACGCCGGCGGCGGTGCCGTCCCCGCGGCGCTGGTGGCGACGAGCCACACCGTTGGGATGAGCCAGCGATTCATCTTCTTGATTACGGCGTCGCGTGCTCCATCTGCCGGGGCGTGGCGGGCTTGCCCGCTGCTCCCTCCTGGAGCGCGAAGAGCCGGTTGCGACCCAGGACGTAGAGCACGCCGTCCTTCGCTACCGGCGTCGAGTACACGGAGACACCCATGTTGTACGACCCCAGCACCTGTTTCGTTCGGCCGGCCGCAAGCACCTCGACGTCGCCGTCCTCGTCGCCGAGGTAGACGCGGCCGTCCGCCACGAAGGGCGAGCCCCACACCGCGGCCAGCATGTCGTGCGTCCAGAAGAGCTGGCCCGTCCGCGCGTCCATGGCGTAGAGGAAGCCCGACAGGTCGGCCGCGTAGACGATCCCGTCGTGGATGGCGACGGTCGAGATGGTCCGGTGGAACTCGGTGCCGCCGCGGTGCCACACCACGCCCGTGCCGGTGATGTCGCCGTCCTTGGTGGCGTCGATGGCCCAGAAGTTGCCCACGCCCTCGCCGTGCTCGGGGTCCTGGCCCACGCCCACGTAGACCTTGTCCTCCCAGACCACGGCGGTGGCGATGATCTCGTTCGCGGTCCCGCGCCCGCCCAGCACGTACTTCGAGCCCGCCGGGTTGGCGTTGAACTTCCAGATCAGCTTGCCGGTCTTCGGCTCCAGGCTGTAGATCCAGCCGTCTCCGCCGGGGAAAAGGACCTGGGGCCGTCCCTTGACGACCGCATACGTCGGGTTCGACCAGGTGCCGTGGAAGATCTTCCCGGCCGGGAGGCTGCTCTCCCAGACGAGCTTGCCCGTCGCGGCGTCCAGGGCGATGAAGCTCGGGGCGTCGGGCGAGGGGATGTTGATGTGGCCCTCGTCGACACCGTTGCCGGTGGTGGCGTAGAGCAGGCCGTCCACCATGAGCGGCGAGCTGACGGCGAGGTTGTGGGGGAAGACGTCCAGGTCCTTCATCATGTCGAACTCCCACGACACGTCGCCGTCGATCTCGCTCGTCTCCTTCTCGTCGGTCTTCGGACCGTCGTTCTCCCCGTCGCGGAGGCCCTCCGTGTCGAGGCTCACGATCGTGGCCCGGTTGGACGTGTAGTAGAGGCGGTTCCCCTCGGCGTACGGGGTGGAGCAGACCCCCTGCTGGGGCCAGTCGTTGACGCGCCCTGCGGGCAGCTTCTCGTGGGTCATCTGCCAGAGGAAGTTGCCGGTCTTGGCGTCGAAGGCCATGACGACGCCGCGGTCCTTCGTGAGCTTCGGGTTCCGGAGACCGTCGTTGTTCGTGCCCACGAACACCCGGCCGGAGAGGACCACCGGGCCCGCGTAGGCCTGGGATCCGACGTCGGCCCACCACTTGACGTTCTTGCCGGTCTTGACGTCCCACGCCGCGGGCAGGCCCTTCTCTGCCGAGACCATGTTGCGGTCGAACGTGTTGCCGAACATTGCTCTCTCCTGCGCCGCGATGGCTGGCGGCAGTACCAGGCCACAGGCCGCGATCGCGGCGCAGGAGAAGGTCTGTCTTGCCTTCATTCGTTCATTCTCACTGTCATGTTGTCGTAATAGAGGTCGCTGGCCGAGTCTCCGTAGATTCCCGGTGATCCCATCATGACCGGCAGCGGGTCTTCCAGCGTGATCGTCCAGTCCGCTGGCTCCGGCTCATCCTTCTTCCAGACCTTGCCTCGGATAGTCCCCTTGTCTCCCTGTGTCTCCACGCGGAGCCTCATGCGGTACCACATGTCCGGCTCCGCGGGGAACGGGATCGTGACCGACTTCTCGAGCTCCGCGGCCCACGTCCGCAGCTGCAGCTCCTGCTTCTTGCCCATGAGGTCGAGGGTGTAGCCCTGGTTGACGAGGCCCAGGTCTCCCGCTCGCCGGCCCTGCTTCGTGAACAGGACGTCCGCCTCGACGGTGTAGCCGGACAGGGTTGGCGGGCCGATCATCACCGAGGCGCGCTGCAGCCCGGACTCCTGCGGCGGCTTGTGCAGCCGCTTGCCACCGCCGAGGTCGTCCACCTTGAAGCGCGGCCCGGCCCCGATCCAGTGGCGCGGCACCGGCCCCTGCTCGAAGTCGAAGCTCCAGGGCAGCGCGGCGAAGAGGCGCGCCTGGGTGGTCGCGGACAGCTCGCCGACGGTGGCCTTGACCTTGCCCGCTGTGGTGCCCGCGGCCGGCGCGGTCAAGCGGCCGTCGCCGGCGATCTCCCCGGCAATCCCTTCGAGGCTCCAGGTCGCGGTCTCCTTGCGGAGGAACCGCCCCTTGTCGTCGAACGACCAGGCCTCGAGCGCCATCGGCTCGCCGGCCCGGCCGATCACTTCGCCGGGGACGATGATCAGCCTGGCCGCTGTCGCGCCGGCGGGCGCGGGCTCGTCGGCCGGGGGCCGCGGCGAGGCCGTGGCCTTGAAGGGCGCGCCCTTCCGGCCCACGCAGTACAGTCCCTCCTCGGTCGTGAAGTACAGACGCCCGTAGGCCACGGCCACGGATCCCCAGACCTCGGCGTGCCGGCCTTCCGGCATCGTGATGTGCTCTTCGTGCAGGGTCTTCGCACCGGTGGGCCCCGGCTCGACGATGAGGACGTTGCCGTTCTCCTCGGTCAGGAACAGCTTGCCGTCGGCCAGGACCGGCGCCGCGCGGCCGATGGTCCCCAGGTTGTGCGTCCACAGCATCTGGCCCGTCTTCTGGTCCAGCGCGTGGAGGTTGGCCGCGTTGTCCACGACGTACACGCGGCCCTGGGCCACCGTGGGCGCGGCGAAGCCGACGGTCAGGCCGTCCGCGTGCCAGAGGGTCGCGGTCTTCGTGATGTCGCCCGAGCCCTTGCCGTCGATGGCGACGACACGGCCCATGGGGCCGCCGTCCGGGTTCTCCTCGCTGTGCGCTGCGTAGACGACGTCTCCGACCGCGACGGGCGGGCTGTTCAGGCCGCGCACGCTGAGCTGGTAGCGCCAGACGGGGGCGCCCGTCCGCGCCTCCAGCGCGTAGATCCAGCCGTCCGCGCCGCCGCCGATGACGAGCCGCCGGCCGCCGATCACGGCCACGGTGGGGCTGGCCTGGTTGTTGGCGTCGTCGAAGGGCCCCTGGGCCGGCGTCGAGACCCAGCGCACAGCCCCCGTCCGCTTGTCGAAGGCCATGTAGCGCTGGCGCGGCGGTCCGATGTCGCCCCAGCCCGCGCCCACGATGCCGACGATCACCCGGTCCTCGTCCACGAGCGGGATGAGCGTGCGGCCGCCGAAGCCGGACCCGCGGCCGTACTCCTCGCCCAGGCGGTGCTCCCAGATCGTCTTTCCGTCGCGGCCGAGGGCCACGAGCTGGCCGTCCACGTTCTGCGCGAAGACGGCGCCGGTCTCCGGGTCGGCGGCCAGCGCCGACCAGCCCACGCGCGTGAATGGCACCATCGTGTTGTAGACAGGGAAGCGGCGCTCCCAGAGCTTCTTGCCCGTGCCCGCGTCGAAGCAGGCGACCAGCTCGTGACGCGTGGGCCCCGCGCCGCCGCGGCCACTCGTGCACACGCGGCCGTCGAAGACGACGGGCGTGGCCCGGGCGCTGAGGTCGGCCTTCCAGAGCAGGTTCTCACCCGCCCTCGACCAGCGGCCGACCAGGCCCCTCTCGTCGCTCACGCCCGTGCGGTGGGGCCCGCGCCAGTTCGGCCAGTCCCCGGCCGCGGCACCGGCCGGCAGGAATGAGACCGCAAGCGCGGCGGCGAAGGCCGCCCGCGCCGCTTTCCACGTGTCGACCGTCATCCAGAGGATGCTAACCGTCCGCCTCTGGCCCTACAAGTCAAGGGACGTGAAATCGAGCCGACGGTTCGCGGCGCGTATGATCGTCGGGTGAACCCTCTCGCCGTCTTCGATTCCGGCGTGGGCGGGTTGAGCGTGGCGCGGGAGATACGGCGGGCGTTGCCGTCGGAGGACCTGCTCTACGTGGCCGACAGCGCCTACTGCCCGTACGGGGACCGGCCCGACGCGAAGGTCCGCGAGCGCGCCCTGGCCGTCGGGCGCCATCTGGCCGGCGCGGGCGCCAAGCTGATCGTGGTCGCGTGCAACACCGCGACGGGCGCAGCGCTGGAGGACCTGCGGAAGGCAGTAGACGTGCCCGTCGTCGGCCTGGAGCCCGCGGTCAAGATCGCCGCGCGCGTGACCCGCGCCGGCCGCATCGGCGTCATGGCCACCACCTCGACCATCCGCTCGGAGCGGCTCGCCCGCCTCATCCGGGCGCACGCGGACGGGATCGAGGTCCTGAACGTGCCGTGCCCGGGCCTGGCCGACATCGTCGAGGAAGGGCATCTCGAGGATCAAGCGCTGCGGGACCGACTGGACGTCCTGACCCGACCGCTACGAGACGCGGGCGTGGACGCCGTGGTCCTCGGCTGCACGCATTACGCGTTCGTAGCCCCCGCGCTGGCCAAGGTGATGGGGCCCGGCGTGGAGCTGGTTGACAGCGCGCCTGCCATCGCCCGGCGGGTCGAGCATTTGTTGCAGGAGGGCGGAACGCTTGCGCATTCCGGGCCAGGTTCGATGCGGGTCTTGACGACGGGCGAGCCGGGGAGGGTGAGACCGGTCGTGGAAAGGCTCTGGGGGGGACCGGTCAACGTGGACCGGCTGGACGTCTAGACAACTCGCCGGGCTCCCGCGCCTGGATCAGCGGGAGCCCGGCGTGAAACATCAGCGGGAGCCCGGCGTGAGCCACCGGGCCAGCCAGTCGGCCAACTCGCGGTAGAACGTCCGGCTGTTCTCGCCCTTCACGATCCAATGGTTCTCGTCCGGCCACACCAGCAGCCGCGTGGGGACGCGCATCCGCTGCAGGACCGCGTACATCTCGAGCGTGTTGTTCATGGGCACGCGGTAGTCGTTCTCGCCGACGGAGAGGAGCATGGGCGTCTGGAAGCTCGCGGCGTGGGCGATGGGGCTCTGCTCGAGCCAGGCCTGGCTCCCATCCCAGAAGGGGCCGCCCATCATGATCTCGCGGTGGTAGATCTCGTCGCTCGTGGACCACTGGGTCTGCAGGCTGGAGAGGCCCGCGTGGCTGATGAGGCAACGGTAGCGGGTGGTCGTGGCCTCCAGCCAGTTGGCCAGGTGCCCGCCGTAGCTGGCGCCCGCCGCCGCCTGCCGGGTCCCGTCGAGGAAGGGGTAGCGCCGGAGGGCCTCGTCGGCGGCGCCGTTGACGTCGTCCGCGGGCCCGCGCAGCGGATCGCCCATGATGTCCAGCGTGAAGGCCTCGCCGTAGCCGGTGGAGCCGCGGTAGTCGGTGAGGAGCAGGACGTAGCCGGGGCTGGCCAGGAGGTGGTAGTTCCAGCGGTACGTGATCTGGTCGCGCCACATGTTCGCGTGGCCGCCGTGGATGAGGACGAGAAGCGGGTACTTCCGGTTCGCGTCGAACCCCGGGGGCAGGACGAGGAAGCTGTGGACGCGCCGGCCCTGCTCGTTCGTGAACCAGAACTCCTGCAGCGGCGGCCAGTCCAGGGCGGCCGCCGCGTCGGTGTTGAGGGCGGTGAGCGCCGTCTGCGTCCGGCTGGTCGGGTCGATGCGGACGACCTCGGGCGGGCTTACCGCGCTTCCCCACGCCGCCACGATCGTCGGGGGCCAGGCCTGGCGCGGGATCTCGATCCCGCCGAACGCGCCGCGGGACTCCACGACGGCCAGGGTCTGGTCGGCGGCGGCGCCGACCGCGAACAGCTTCACGTAGCCCTCGTCTTCCGCGGTGAGGTACAGCCTCCCGTCGGGCGCGAAGGCGAAGTCGTCCACGGAGCGGTCGAAGTCCGACGTGAGCGTGGTGATCGCGCCCGTCCACGGCCAGGGCGCGCAGGCCAGGCGGTCGAGGGCGTAGATGCGCCCCCACTCCTCGCGCATCTTGAAGCACAGCGAGCGGCCGTCGGGCGCGAACTGGGGGGCCGCATGGCTGGCGTGGCCGGTAGTGAGGGCGCGGGGCTCTCCCCCCGTGAGCGGCACCTCGTACAGGTGATAGTCCACGGGCGAGTACGCGGCCGTGTTCCGGCCGGTGGTGGCGGCGAAGACGATCGAGCGATTGCCGGGCGCCCAGGCCGGCGTGAGGTCCTCGCCGGATCCCTCCGTCCCCGGCGCCGCGTAGCCGGGCAGCGCGACGAGGTCCGTGCCCGCCATGAGGTCCCGCGGCTCGCCTCCCACCGCGCGGACGGCGAAGAGGCGGGACTGGGTGTCGTCGAGCCACTTGTCCCAGCGGCGGATGGGGAAGCTCTCGTAGGCCCGCACCTTCGACTTCGCATCCTTGCGCTCGGCGGCGATCCTCCGGTTCGACTCGGCGTCCGCGGTGCCGGGGTAGGCGGGCGCCTGATAGAGGATCCAGACGCCGTCGGGGCTCCACAGCGGGGCGCGCGCGGCCAGGGTTGACGACGTCAGGCGCTGCGCCTCGCCGCCTCCGGCCACGTCGATCACGTAGATCTGGCTCACCTCGTCGTCCTCGCGCTTGGCCGAGAACGCGATCCGCCGGCCATCGGGGCTCCAGGACGGGGCGCCCGCGCCGCCCTTGGCCGCGGTGAGGCGCCGCGGCTTCGCACGTCCGTCGCCGCCGACGATCCAGAGGTCGGAGGACTCCTTCTTCTCGTCGTAGGCGGGCTCGGTCACGGGGAAGACCACGAGCGTGCCGTCCGGGGAGGGGACGGGCGCGCCCACGCGCTTCATCTGCCAGAGGGCCTCGTGGGTGACGGGCTCCTTCCGAGTCCCGGGCGGCTGGGCGGCGGCCAGCACGGGGACGAGCGCGAGGGCTGCGGCCGGGCCGAGGCGGGGGATGGGCTTCATGCGGCCGATCGTACCTCCGGCCGGCTCACCTCCGGCGTTATAGTCTGCACGTGCTTCCGGGTCGCGCGCGCCTCTCGATCGGCCTGGCCCTGCTCACGGTCGCCGGGATCAACGCCGCGGGGCTCTGGAGCATCGCGGGCGCGCGGCGGGCGGTGGCCGCGGAGGCGAGCCGGCTGTTCCGCGCCGACACCGAGGCCGCGGCGCGCGGCCTCGACGGCCTGCTGGCGGGGATGCGCGCCGACCTGCTGTTCCTCGGCCGGCTGCCGCCGGTGACGGTCCTCCTGGCCTCCGACGAGCAGGACCCCGCCCGCCGCAACCTGCGCGCCTCCGCGGAGGCCGCGCTGCTCGTGTTCCTGCGGACGCACCCGGAGGTGACCCGGCTCGCCGTGCGCGGGCGCGACGGGAAGCCGCTCCTGCTCGTGGGCCGCCGCGGGGGGATACCGATACTGTGGGTGGCCTCCAACCCCACGGGCGCGGAGGGGCCGGCGGTGTCGCCCAACGTCCCGCGCCCTGTCGCGGTGGTGCCCATCGGCGATGCGGGCGGCCAGGACGGCGCGCCCGCGCTGGAGGCGGAGATCGCGCCGGCCCTCCTGCTAGCGCACGAAGGGGGGCGGGCCGCCGAACGCACCTG
>DAINRN010000042.1:0-219 GCA_036741815.1 Acidobacteriota bacterium | reverse complement strand
GGACGGTGCGGGCCGCCCGTTGGCCGGGACGGCCGGCCGCGCGGGCCCCGCCTATCAGGCCGACGCGAGCCTGGCCGCCGAGGGCTGGACCGCGCCCGCGCCCTGGCGTCTCCACTGCGAGCAGCCGCAGGAGGTCGCCCTGGCGCTCGTGGAGCCGGTGGCGGCGCGCTACCGCGCCACCCTCGCCCTGAACGTCGGCGCCATGGCGCTGGCCGTCAT
>DAINRN010000041.1:0-12439 GCA_036741815.1 Acidobacteriota bacterium | reverse complement strand
GCGAGCCGCGGCCGGTGTCGAGCGAGGCGGGCAGGGCATCGACGTAGTAATCGGGCCATTTCGACCAGCCGCTGCGCCAGCCGTACTCGCCGCCGGGAATGACGTGGCACAGCCGCGTGGGCCGGTACCAGGAGGCCTTCAGCCTGCTCATGATCGACGTGGACAACTTCAAGAAGGTCAACGACGAGTACGGCCATCCCGCCGGGGACGCGGTGCTCAAGGAGCTGGCCCGCATCATCAAGGAGACGGTGCGCACGGTGGACGTGGTGGGCCGGTACGGCGGAGAGGAGTTCGTGGCCGTCCTGCCCCACACCGCCCATGAGCTGGCGGTGGAAACCGCGGAGCGTGTGCGGCGCCGCATCCAGGAGCAGGTGTTCCTGGCCGGGGAGAGCAAAATCCACGTCACGGTCAGCGTCGGTGTAGCCAGCTACCCGTCGGCCAAGGTGGACTCGCCGTCCACATTGATCCGCGAGGCGGACCAGGCCCTCTACCGCGCCAAGGAAGCCGGCCGGGACCGCGTCGCCTGATGTCGGTCTCCCTCCCCCATACGAGATCGAGAGAGGGCGACCGGACCGGTCTTTGTCCTACCGGATAGAGGTCAGGTTCAAGAGGGTACTCAGCAGGCCGGCAATGAGCTGGTACTTCCCGTTGCCGACGTTCTGGCCGTACTGGGACCGGCTGTTGTAGCCGTCCTCGTAGCCCCTTTGGAACCCCTCGCGGAAGTAGTGGTTGTAGTCGTTCTGGTTCACATAGAAGCCCGTGTACCCGTAGTTGGCGTCCTGATAGGGGTAAGAGTTCCGGTAGTCGGCGCGCCATCCATCCTGCCGGTCGGCCTGCCCCGCCTGGACACCTTCCTGGTAGCCGTAATTGAGGCCTTGGCGGAGAAGGTCAGCGCCTGACTGGTTCGTCTCGTAATACCGCCCACCGTAGCCGTAGCGGTAGCTGGGCGCCTCGTAGAAGTACGAGTCCTGGCTGTAGTTGTAGTAACGAGCCTGCTCGACGGCCTGCTGCTGCTGACGAAGCCGATCGAGGTAGAGCTGCTGGAACCGGTATTGCTGCATCCGCTTCTGGCTCCGAAGCTGCGCGGCCAGCCGCTCAGCCTCCCGCGACCGTTCATCGAGCAGCACGGCGTACCGCGTCGAGCGCTGTTCCTGCTCCCGGATCAGCTGCTGTTGGCGCGCCTCGGACAGCCGCGCCCGCCGGACCTGCCGAGCGTCCTGCGCCTGCTGCTCGGCATGGAGCCGCTGCGACTCCTGCTGCTGATGGAGTTGCTCCTGCCGCCGCTGCTGCTGCGTCGCCTGCTGGGCCGCTACGGCGTCGTGTTGCTGACGCTGTCTCTCCCGCTGCGCGGCCTGCTGGGCATCGATGGCTTCTTGATGCTGGCGCTGCTTGGCCTGCTTGGCCTGTTGCTGATCCTGTTGCTTCTGCTTCTTGTCCGCCTTCTGGTCCTTCTTGTCCTTCTTGTCCTTCTGGTCCTTCTGGTCCTTCTTGTCGTTTTGGTCGTTTTGATCCTGCTTGTCCTGGCCGTGGCCGTGACCCTGCGCGAGGGCCACGCCGTTCGGCACGGTCAGCGACAACGCGCCGATCGCCGAAGCCAGGACCGCCCGATCCAGGAATTGAAATCTCATGAGGGCCTCCTGCCGATAAAACACTCGACAGGAGAGTGGGTTGCAAGATCCGGGCCTGAAGAGACCGGCTTTGAAGACCGGTGGACCGGCCGGAAACGAACAGGCTATGTGGCTGGAAAGGCTGGAGTTATTGGACAAGGAGCGCCGTTTCCTTCGGAAACGGCGCTTGGGCCTGTCACACTCCGAGGTCAGCCGAGCGGTTCTTGCTATAGTGCCCTCATGAGCCTGGACGAGCGAGCGCGCGTACCCGCGGACGTGGCCGTGGCCGAGATGGAGCGGCTCATCGCGCTCGCCCTGGCGCGGGGTGGGGACTTCGCCGACCTCTACTTCGAGCACCACCAGACGTCGTCGCTCCTGATGGAGGAGCGCATCATCCGTACGGCCTCCATGGGCGTCACCTGCGGCCTGGGCGTGCGCGTCGTCTCGGGCGAGCGGACCGGTTACGCGTACACGGACGACCTGTCCTGGCCGGCCATGGCCCGCGCCGCGGAGACGGCCGCGCACATCGCCTCGGACTCGCGCGTGGTGCCGCCGCAGGCCGTGGCCCCGGCGGCCGTGGACCGGCGCTACGGCGAGACGACCATCGGCGGCCTGACCCTGACCGAGCGCATCGCGCTCGTGGAGCGGGCCGACCGCGCCGCCCGCGAGCACGACGCGCGGGTGGACAAGGTGATCGTCACCCTGGCCGAAGAGACCAAGCACGTCCGGATCGCGAACTCGGCCGGGGTGCTGGCCGAGGACGTCCAGCCGCTCTTCTCCATCCGCGTCTCGGTGATCGCCGCGGACGGCGCGGTCCGGCGCGAGGGCAGCAGCGGCGGGGGCGGGCGCGTGGGCCCCGAGTTCTTCGACGAGAGGCCGCCCGAGCACTTCGCGCGGGAAGCGGCGCGCATGGCGGTGACGCTCCTGACCGCGCGCGAGGCCCCGGCCGGACCCATGCCGGTGGTGCTGGGCCCGGGCTGGCCCGGGATCCTCCTTCACGAAGCCGTCGGCCATGGCCTGGAGGGCGACTTCAACCGCAAGGGCACCTCGGCCTTCTCGGGGCGCATCGGCCAGCGCGTGGCCTCGCCGGGTGTGACCATTGTGGACGACGGCGCGATCCCCAACCGCCGCGGCAGCCTCAACATCGACGACGAGGGGAACGTCCCTGGCCGCACCGTCCTCATCGAGGACGGGATCCTGCGCGGCTACATGCAGGACCGCCTCAACAGCGGCCTCATGAAGATGAAGGCGACGGGCAATGGCCGGCGACAGGGCTACGGCTCGATCCCCATGCCGCGCATGACGAACACGTTCATGCTGGCGGGCACCGATGAGCCCGAGGACATCATCCGCTCCGTCCCCCGCGGCCTCTACGCGAAGCACTTCGGCGGCGGGCAGGTGGACATCACCAGCGGCAAGTTCGTCTTCTCCGCCACCGAGGCCTATCTCATCGAGGACGGCAAGGTGGGACCGCCGGTCGTGGGCGCCACCCTCATCGGCAACGGGCCCGACGTCCTGACCAAGGTGACCCGCATCGGCCACGACCTCAAGCTCGACGAGGGCGTGGGCGTGTGCTCCAAGGCCGGCCAGCACGTCCCCGTGGGCGTGGGCCTGCCCACGATCCTCGTCTCCGAGATCACGGTGGGCGGGACGCGCCAGTAGGGCTATAGTCCAGCGTCCAGACGGACAGCGTGCTTCAGAATCCGGGAGGACATGTGGACCTCGCTGCCAGGCTCACCGCGATGCGCACCGGGTTCAGCCGGACGTTCTGGGTGGCCAACGTCATCGAGCTGTTCGAGCGGTTCGCCTACTACGGCAGCAAGGCGATCCTCACCGTGTACGTGGCCGAGCAGGTGGGCCTCGGGCCGGAGTCGGCGGGCTGGCTGGTGGGCAGCGTCTTCAACACGCTCCTCTACTTCCTGCCCATCCTGGCCGGCACCATCGTCGACCGCTACGGCTTCAAGCGCAGCCTGCAGTTCTGCTTCGGCATCTTCTGTGTCGGCTATTTCCTCATCGGCCTCGGCGGCCTGCCCGCGGGCCAGGGGCTCGTGCAGGCGCTGGGCAGCCGCCTCTACATGATCGTGGCCCTTGTCATCACGGCCGTGGGCGGCTCGCTCATCAAGCCCTCCATCGTGGGCACGGTGGCGCGCACGACCGACGAGCGGACCAAGTCGCTCGGCTACTCGATCTACTACACGCTCGTGAACCTCGGGGGCGCGGTGGGCCCGATCCTGGCCCTGCAGGTGCGCGAGAACGTGGGCATCGCCTACGTGCTCGTCATGTCGTCGCTCACCTCGCTGGCCATGCTGATCGCGACCACGATCTTCTTCCAGGAGCCTCCGCCGCCGAAAGACGCGCCCCCGCCCCGCTCCATGGGCCGGGTGCTCGCCGACATGAGCCTCGTCTTCACGAACGGCCGCTTCATGGCCTTCCTCGTGATCTTCTCCGGCTTCTGGATCATGTTCTGGCAGATCTTCTACTCCTTCCCGTTCTACGTGCGGGACGTCCTGCACTACGAGAAGTTCGAGATCATGGAGACGGTCGACGCCTGGACCATCATCCTGGTCACGGTGCCCGCCACCGCGCTCGCCCAGAAGCTCTCGCCGATGCGGGCCATGACCATCGGCTTCGCCCTGGCCACGACCTGCTGGTTCGTGATGGGCCTCGGCCCGAAGACGGTGCCCGTGGCCGTGGCGGCCATCGTGCTCTTCGCGCTCGGCGAGGCGGTTCAGGCTCCCCGCTTCTACGAATACGTGTCCGACCTCGCCCCCAGGGACCAGGTCGGCACCTACATGGGCTTCGCGTTCCTGCCCGTGGCCATCGGCACCTTCGGTGCCGGGGCCATCGCGGGGAAGCTCGTCGAGCACTACATCGGCACCACCAGGAACGGCGTGCTCACGCCCGGTCCCGGCGCCGCCGATCCCGGGCAGATGTGGCTCATCGTGGGCAGCATCGGCGTCGTGTCCACGATCCTCATGCTGCTCTACGACCGCTTCGTGGCGCCGCAGAAGGCGCCCGCGCGGGCCACGGCTGCCTAGCGGACGAGCGCGCCTTCCGGACGGGCCTCCCAGGCCCCGCCCGCCATCACCGCCTCGATGTCCTTGACCTCGCGCGGGACGTGGGTGAAGTTCTCCGCGCCCGACACCGTCACCGCCACGTCGTCCTCGATGCGCACGCCGCCGAACCCGCGGAAGCGCTCCAGCTTCGACGGCACCAGCAGCGCGCGGGTCCTGGCATCGGCCAACGCCGGTTCGAGGACGGCGTCGATGAAGTAGACGCCGGGCTCCACGGTGATGAACATCCCGGCCTCGAGCTTCCGGCCGCAGCGGAGGCTGCGGATCCCCGGCTCGTCGATGCGGCTCGTGCCCTCGGGGTAGCCGCCGACGTCGTGGACGTCGAGCCCGAGCAGGTGGCCTAGGCCGTGCGGCATGAACACGGCCGGGATGTGGGCGGCCAGCAGCTCGTCCACGCTGCCCTTCACCAGGCCCATGTCGCGCAGGTGCTCCGTGATCACACGCACGGACAGGCGGTGCATGTCCGGCCAGGGCACGCCCGGCTTCATCGCCGCCTGCACGGCCTGGTTGGCCGACAGCACCGCTTGATAGACGTCGCGCTGCTCGGGCGTGAACCGGCCGTTCACCGGGTAGGTGCAGGTGATGTCCGCGGAGTAGCCGTGGTACTCCGCGCCGGAGTCGTTGAGGAACAGGTCCCCGTCCCGCATCTGGCCGTCGTTGGGCGCGCCCTGGTGGCCGTAGTGCAGCACCGAGGAGTGCGGGCCGCAGCCGCAGATGCTGGTGTAGGCGGTGAAGCGGCAGCCGGCCTTGTCGTAGACCTCGTGGAGGAACAGGGCCTCCGCCTGGTACTCCATCAGGCCCGGCCGGCAGCGGCGCATGACCTCGACGTGGGCCGCGCTGGAGGCGGCGTTCACCCAGGCCAGGAGCTTCATCTCCTCCGCCGACTTGCGCACCCGGCATTCGACGATGTGCGGGTAGAGCGTCTTGCGGTCGGTCTTGAAGGACCCGATGCCGTCGAAGCTCGCGGACTGCGCGCTGTTGCCGCTGTCGGTGTTGACGCCCTCGAGCAGCAGCAGCACCGCCGGCTTCATCGCCTGGAGCACGGAGGCGATCTCGTCCGCGTAGCGCACGTCGTCCACGCCGTAGTGCTCGCGGAAATGCCCAGGGGGTTGGATGCGCCCCATCCAGACCGCGTAGCTCTCCGGCAGGCGGGGCATGAAGAGCTTGGCCCGCCCGCTCCCCACCTCGACCGCGCCCAGGAAGCCGGGCTCCTTCACCCCGAAGAGGTACTGGAAGAAGCTCTCCTGGTAGAACAGGAGCTCGCGGTCGGTGTCGTACTCCTGGGGCTGCTGGCCGCCCTGGAGAAGGACCACCGCGCCCTCCGGAACCCCGGCCGAGCGCAGCCGCTCGGCGAGCGCGCGGCGGTGGCCGCGGTGCATGGACAGGGGCACGGCGAAGGTACCGGGCCCCATCGAGAACTGCGCGTTCGTCGTCATGCCCCGATTGTGTAGCAGAATCGGCGGATGGACCACCGCGATCTGGCCGCCGACCTGCTCAAGAAGGTCCGGGCCGCGGGGGCCGACGCCGCCGACGTCCTGATCGGCGAGGGCACCGACTTCTCGGTCACCGTGCGCAAGGGCGAGGTGGAGACGCTCACCGACGCCGGCAGCAAGGCCCTGGGCATCCGGGTGTTCGTCGGCAAGCGTACGGCCACGAGCTATACCTCCGACTTCTCGGCCGACGCGCTGCGCCGGCTGGTGGAGGAGACCGTGGCCATGGCCCGGGTCACCGGCGAGGACCCGGCCGCCGGCCTGCCTGAGGAGATGGTCCCGCCCGAAGCCATCGACCTGGGCCTGCACGATCCCTCGCCCGCCGCGCTCCCCACCGCCGAGCGCATCGAGCGGGCCCGCCGCGCCGAGGCCGCCGCGCTCTCCGCGTCGCCCGAGATCACGAACTCGCAGGGCGGATCCTACGGATCCGACGAGGACACGGTGGTCCTCGCCAACACCCTGGGCTTCCTGGGCAGCTACCGGTCCTCGTCGGTCTCCCTTTCCGCGGTCCCGGTGGCGGAGCGCGGCGGGCAGATGGAGCGGGACTACTGGTACACGACCGGACGCGGCCTGGGAGACCTCCTGGCGCCCGAGGAGGTGGGCCGCATCGCGGCGGAGAGGACGCTGCGCCGCCTGGGCGCGCGCCAGGTCCCCACGTGCGACGTGCCCGTCGTGTTCGATCCCGAGACCGCGGCCGAGATCCTGGGCCACGTCTTCCGCGCCCTCTCCGGCTATTCGGTCTTCCGCAACGCCACGTTCCTGCAGGGACGGCTCGGGGAGACCGTGGCCTCGCCCCTGGTGACGGTGGTGGACGAGGGCCGGCGGCCGCGGGGCCTCGGCTCGCGGCCGTTCGACGGAGAGGGCCTGCCCACGCGCCGCAACGTGCCCCTCGAGGCCGGCGTTTTGCGCCATTACCTGTGCGACACCTACGCGGCGCGGAAGATCGGGGCGCGCTCGACGGGCAGCGCGCGGCGCGGCGTGGCCGGGGGGCCCTCGGTGGGGGCCTCGAACCTGTCCTTCGCCGCGGGGGCCACGCCGCCGGAGGAGATCGTCGGCACCGTCGAGCGCGGGCTCTATGTCACCGACCTCATCGGGTTCGGCGTGGACCTCGTCTCCGGCGACTACTCGCAGGGCGCGGCCGGGCAGTGGATCGAGAAGGGCCGGTTCGTCCATCCCGTGCACGAGGTGACCATCGCCGGGAACCTCAAGGAGATGCTGCGGGACGTCGACGCGGTCGGGAACGACCTCGAGTTCCGGGGATCGTCCGCCTCTCCCACGCTCCGCGTCCGGAAGATGACGGTCAGCGGGAGCTGAGCCCCCCGGCGGCTATAATTCCCGGCCGCATGAGCGACGTGAAGACCGGCGAGGACGTGGGCGCGCTGCCGCTCCTGGCCTGCCTGATGGCCATCGCCATCCTGGGCTTCATGGTCTTCGGCCCCTTCCTCGTCACCTTCGCGGTCGCCGCCTCGACCGCGCTGCTCCTGGCGCCGGCCCAGGAGCGCCTGGCCCGCGCCGCGGGCGGGCGCGCCTCGGTGGCGGCGGCCGTGGTGGTAGTGCTGTGCGCCGCCCTCTTCACCCTCCTGATCCTGACCTACGCGGCGCTGCTGCGGACGCAGGCCCGGGCGCTGCTCGAATCCGCGGCGCCCCTGCTCCAGCCGGGCGCCGCCGAGCGCTGGTGGTCGAAGACGCTGGCCTCGCGCTGGCCGAGCCTGCCCGCGCCGCCCCTCTCCGAGGTGGCCACGCGCGTGGCGGCGATCGGCTCGGCGCTCCTGCGGGAGGGAGCGCTGCGGGTCGGCGACACGCTCCTCCACGTCGCCCTCTTCTTCATGATGCTGTTCTTCCTGCTGCGGGACGGTCCCACGCTGGGCACGGAGATCCGGGCGGTGTCGCCCTTCTCGCGGGCGCAGGAAACCGACATGGTCCGGCACCTCTCCGCCACCGTGCGCGCCGGGATGCTGGCCCTGGTGCTGGTGCCGGTGGCGGAGGCGGTCACGGCGGTGATCGGGTTCGCGATCTTCGGCCTGCCCGCGCCTTTCCTGTGGGGCGCGATCGTCGGCTTCGCGGGGCTCATCCCGGTCGTGGGCACGCCCCTGGCTTGGGTCCCCGCGGGTCTCTATCTCCTGGCCACCGGTCCCCTGTGGCGCGGCGTCGGCCTGCTGCTCTACGGCGCGCTCGTCATCGGCATGGTGGGCCACGTCGTCAAGCCGCTGCTGCTGCGGGGAGGGGCCCAGATCCACCCGCTGCTGGGGTTCCTCGCCATCCTGGGCGGCCTCTTCGCGTTCGGCCCGGCGGGGCTCATCGTGGGCCCCGTGATCCTCTCCCTGGCCATGTCCGCGCTGCGGATCTACCGCTACGACATATTGCGGTGGCGCGAGGAGCCCACCGCCGCGCTCTGACCAGCCCTCAGCCGCGGGTCGGATAGAGGCGCGCCGCCCGCTCCACCTCCGGGCCCATGCGGCCGCGCAGGATCAGGCCGAACATCCGGAAATCCCCGCGCAGCGACCAGAGCGGGTAGGTGAAGGTGGCGGGCTTGTTCTTCTCCACGAAGAAGTGCGCGATCCAGGCCGGCCCGTAGCCCGCGAAGGGAGCCACCAGCAGCCACCACGGCGAGACGAGGACGGCGCAGGCGAGGGCCAACAACACCAGGCCCGTGCCGAGGACGTGCAGCGCGCGCGTGGCCGGCTTGCTGTGCTCGGAGACGTAGTAGGGCCAGAACTCCTCGTAGCTCCGGAGCCTGGGCGCCATGGCTGCCTCCCCGCGCCGCTATGGTGCGCGCCCGGAACGCGTGGTTCAACCCCCGCGCGTTGACTTGCGCGAGACGCGGCCACTATCCTCGTTCCCCTGCCCGGAGGTGCCATGAAGCGGTTCGTGCCCATGCTGGCGGTCCTCGCCGCGGTCCCCGCGGCCGCCGCCCCCTTCACCGCCACGGAGATGATGAAGCTCCAGCGGCTGGCCGAGCCGCAGGTCTCCCCCGACGGGAAATGGGTGCTCTACAGCCAGACCGAGGTGGACCTGGCCGCCAACGCGCGCAACTCGGACCTGTGGATCGTGCCGGCGGCGGGCGGCGCGCCGCGGCGGCTCACACGGAACGCCAGGTCGGACACGCGCGGCCGGTGGAGCCCCGACGGCAGCCGCGTGGCCTTCCTGTCCACGCGCGGCGGCGGAGGACAGGTGTACGTGATGGACCTGACGGGCGGGGAGCCGCGCCCGGTGACGTCGATGGCCACCGAGGCCGGCGGCTTCTCGTGGATCGACGACAAGACGCTGCTCGTCGTCTCCGACGTCCATCCCGACTGCCCGGACGCGGCCTGCAACATGAAGAGGACGGAGGAGGCCGGAAAGCCCTCGACCGCGCGGGCGTACGACAGCCTCCTCTTCCGCCACTGGGACACCTGGGACGACGGACGCGTGAGCCATCTTTTCGTCGTGCCGCTGGACGGCGGGGAGCCGCGGGACCTGACCCCCGGCGGCCGCGACGTCCCGCCGTGGACGCTCGCCGGCGCCGATGACTACGCGGTCTCGCCCGACGGCCGCGAGGTCTGCTTCGCGCGCAACGACGACGCGGTGCCCGCCCTCTCCACCAACGCGGAGCTCTACGTGGCGCCGGTGGCGGGCGGGGACGCCCGCAAGATCACCGGAAGCCCGGGCTACGATGGCGCGCCCCAATACAGCCCCGACGGGACACGCATCGCCTTCCACGCGCAGATGCGCGCGGGCTACGAGGCGGACCGCTGGCGGCTCATGGTCCACGACCGGAGGACGGGCGCGACCCGGAACCTGACGGAGGCCTTCGACCGCCACGTGGACTCCTTCACCTGGTCGCCCGACTCGAAGACCCTCTACTTCACCGCCGAGGATGCGGGCCGCTCCCCGGTCTACGCCGTCCCCGCCGAGGGAGGGGCGGTGAAGGAGCTCGTGGGCGGCGCCAGCTTCGGCGACGTCCAGGCCGCCGCGGATGGGCGCACCCTGGTGGTGACGCGCGCCTCCTTCACCCAGCCGCCCGAGATCTACCGCGTCGGGGTGGACGGATCCGGACCCGCTCCCCTGACCCGCGCCAACGACGCGATCCTGGCCGGTTTCGGGCTGCGTCCCGCGGAGAGCGTCACCTACACGGGCGCGGTCGGCAAATCGGTCCAGGCCTGGATCGTGAAGCCCCCGGACTTCGATCCCGCGCGCAAATACCCGTTGCTCGTCCTGATCCACGGCGGCCCGCAGGGAGCCTGGACCGATTCGTGGACGTACCGCTGGAACGCCCAGATCTTCGCCGCCGCCGGCTACGTCGTGCTCCTGCCCAACCCCCGCGGATCCTCCGGCTTCGGGCAGGAGTTCATGGACGACATCAACGCGGACTGGGGCGGCCGCGCCTACGAGGACGTCATGAAGGGCACCGACTACGCGGAATCGCTTCCCTACGTGGACAAGGGCCGGACCAGCGCGGCCGGCGCGTCGTACGGCGGATATCTCGTCGACTGGATCGCCGGGCACACCGATCGCTTTCGCGCCCTCGTCTCCCACGACGGGGTTTTCGACCTCGCCTCGATGTACGGAGCGACGGAGGAGCTCTGGTTCCTGGACTGGGAGTTCAAGGGACCGTACTGGGACAACCCCGAGATGTACGAGAGATGGAGCCCCAGCCGCTTCGTCAGGAACTTCAAGACGCCCACCCTGGTCGTGCACGGCGAGCTGGACTACCGCGTGCCGCTGGAGCAGGGGCTGGCGATGTTCACCGCACTGCAGCGGCAGGGAGTGCCCTCGCGGCTCGTGGTCTTTCCGGACGAGAACCACTGGGTCCTGAAGCCCGCCAACTCGGTGCGGTGGTACCAGGAGGTCATCTCCTGGCTGGGTCGCTGGAGCCGGCGCTGAGCGGCCCGCCCACGAGCGCCCTCCTCCGCGCGACCGAGTGGGGGCACGAGGAGCTGATCGTCCACCACGATCGGGAGTCCGGCCTGCGCTGCGTGATCGCCATCCACGACACCACCCTGGGCGTGGCCGCGGGCGGCACCCGGATGCGGGTCTATCCGTCCCTGGACGAAGCCACGACCGATGCGCTGCGCCTGGCGCGGGCCATGACCTACAAGTCGGCCATGGCCGAGATGCCGTTCGGCGGGGGCAAGGCCGTGATCCTGGGCGATCCCGCCCGCGACAAGACCCGCGCCCTGCTCGCCGCCTACGCCCGCGTCATCGACCACCTGGGCGGCCGCTTCAACACCGGCTGCGACATGGGCATGGACGAGCGCGACATGGCGGTGCTCTCACGCCTGACCCGCCACGTCCAGCACGCGCCCGCCGGGCAGCGGCTGGACACGGCCGATCTGGCCGCCCTGGGCGTCTTCGAGTCCATCCGCGCCGCCGCCATTGTCCTGGGCCGCGGGCTGGATGGCCTGCGCGTCGCGGTGCAGGGTCTGGGGAACGTCGGCCTCCACCTCGCCCGCCGCCTGGCCGCGGCCGGCGCCCAGCTCGTGGTGGCCGACGTGGACCGCGCGCGCGCCGAACGGGCGGTCGACGAGCTGCACGCGCTCGCCGTGGACCCGGCGGCCATCTACGACGTCGAGGCGGACGTCTTCTCGCCCAACGCGGCCGGCGGCGTCGTCAACGACGAGACCGTCTCCCGCCTGCGGTGCCGGGCGGTGGTGGGCGGCGCGAACGAGCAGCTCGCCGAGCCGCGCCACGGCGACGCCCTCCATTCCCGCGGCATCCTGTACGGCCCCGATTACGTGGCCAACGCCGGCGGCCTGCTGAGCCTCGTGTACGACACCGAGGGCGCCGACGATGACACCGTGCGCGCGCGCGTCGTCGGCATCGGCCCGCGGCTGCGCGAGATCTGGGACCGTGCACGCGCGGAGAACCTTGCACCGCACCGCATGGCCGATCGCATGGCCGAGGAGCGGCTGGCCGCCGCCCGGCAGGGTCGATCGCGCTAAGCCGCCCGCCTTGAGTCGGTTGTAAATCAGGCAAAAGTCGTAATTCCGGGCCCTCTGTGTCGTCCAACGGAACGGGACTTGCTGTCTTTCCGTGTAGGTCTCAAAGGCTACGGTCCTTGCCGGGATGCTGGCAGGGCCGGGAACCGCGGAGGGAAGATGGACGACCGCAGACACGGCAACCGCCGCCGCAACGGACGGCTCCTGGACGGCGATCCGCGGCCAGAGCGCAGGAGACGCAACCGCCGCCGCCTCATCCACGCCGGCCTGCTCGCGCTGGCGGGCGCGGCCGGAGCCAAGGCCCACCTCCTGACGCGCGCGCACCTGTTGAGCGACGCAGCCCAGGTCCG
>DAINRN010000040.1:0-12484 GCA_036741815.1 Acidobacteriota bacterium | reverse complement strand
GTACCTGCGCGGCCTGGAGGGGAGCGGCGCGGGGGCATGAGGCGCGCGCTCGGCGCGATCCTGGTGGCAGCCACCGCTGGTGGTTCCTCAAGCGCGGGCCCCGCGGTGCGTTTGGACGAGCTCCAGCTCGCCAAGCTCGGCGCGATGGTCCGCGCCGTGAACGCCGGGGACGCGCACGCGTATGCGATGGTCTACGCGCCCGACGCCGTGATCACCATCCACGGCGGCGACGTGCTCAAGGGCCGCGCCGCGATCGAGGCGTACGAGGTCGGTCTCCTGCACGAGTTCCCGGGCGCCCGCCTCGGCTTCCATGACGTCTGGCTGAAGGGATCGTCGGCCGTCGTGCATTATGCGGTGAGCGGCCGGACACCCGGCGGGCAGGCCATGGGACACGAAGGCCTGCTCTTCTATCGGTTCCTTCCGGCGGGGAAGGTCGCCGAGGAGCGCCGGTACCTGGACAGCCTGACGCCCATGGCGCAGTTGGGCGCGCTCGGAGCCGTATCCGCGCGGGCCATACCCGCCGTCCCCGCCGCGCTCCAGGCGCGCGCGGCGGCGGCGGGCGCGCCCAATCGAGGCGAGACCGAGAACCTCGCGCGGGTGCGGGCGATCTTCGCCGCGCTGGATGCGAAGGACGAGGCTGCGTTCCTGTCCGGTCTCGCGGACGATGCGATCGTGGACGACATGATCGAGCCACAGCCTCGCAACGGAAAGGCAGGGGCCAAGGCCTGGTTCCAGTCGCGAGTGCGCGCGGTGGCCGACGGCAGGACGGAGATCGCGACGGCCCTCGCTGTGGGAGACTCCGTGCTCGTGGAGGCGGTCCTCCGCGGCACCCTGCGCGGCGCCATCGGTCCGGTCTCGGCGTCGGGCAAGCCCTTCGCGGCGCATCAGGCCGCGATCGTCCACGTTCGCGCGGGGAGAGTCCGCCGGCTCACGACATTCATGAATGGCAAGGAGCTGGCGCAGGCGGCGGGCCAGTGGCCGCCGACGCCTCCGAAGTAGGGGGCTGGGCCGAGCCCGTCGACTTCAGCGGGAGCGTCCTCTCCCACACGATGACGTGCTATAACGCAGCGGGCCACCCGACGGTGGAACGCCGGGACCTGGCCGCCCTGGGCGGCTGGCGGCGGCTCTGGTGGTGAGAGGAGAGCGAGAAATGGCAAAGAGAGCGGCGGCGATCGGGTTGTCGTGCCTGGCCCTGGCCTCATCCGCGGCGGCCCATCCGGGACACGGGCGCGGTGGCGGGGATTTCAGCGCGATGCATTATCTGGGCGAGCCCATGCACCTGCAGTTCGCCGTTCCCGTGCTGGTGCTCGTGGCGCTGTTCGGGGCTCATGCCGTCCGCATGCTTCGCTCGAGGCGGCGCGACAGGGCGTGAGGGCCGGGAAACTCCTACAAACGATTTGTTACTTTTCGAACTTGTTCCAGAACAAGTCGCTTCAGACTTTACTTGAGGCGTTGAGCCTTTCGGCCCGGACGCCGTGCGGGGCGGTCAGCACGGCTGGCGTCGAACCCGGCGTCGCGACCTCGTAAGCCGATCCGTGTACGAGGCGCGCGGCGTGCGGCCGGTGTCCCAGGCCGTGTTCGTGCGGCGCGTGGCCGGACACTTCGCGCTCGCGTGCCTCGTCGTGCTCGGATCCCTCGGCGTCGGCATGTGGGGCTACCACCGGTTCGAGCACCTGGCCTGGCTGGACGCCTTCCTGAACGCCGCGATGCTGCTGGGCGGGATGGGACCGGTGGAGGCGCCCGCGACGCCCGCGGGCAAGCTGTTCGCCGGCTTCTACGCGCTGTACGCCGGCCCGGTGTTCCTGGTGGTGGTGGGGATCATGGCGGTGCCGGTCATCCACCGCCTGCTGCACCAGTTCCACTGGGAGGAGGACGACCCGAACGGTGGATAGCGCGCCCGGACATGCGGGCTCGCGCTACGCGCGCGAGACGGCCAGGCGCAGGGCGCCGGCGTGCTCGCGACGGCGCGCGCCCCGCTCGGGCCCCGGGCCGAGGGCGGCGATCCAGCCCGCGGCCGATGACCCCGCCAGGTAGAGGCGCAGCAGCGCGTTCGCCGCGGGCCCCCTGTGCTTCGCGTAGAAGCGGAGGTGGCTGCGGTCGTACTCCAGCCGGGACAGCGCCGGTATGGTCTCCATGCTCCGGCCCAGGTGGTGCATGACGACGGCCCGCGGCGTGTACAGGATCCGCCACCCCGCCTGGCGCACGCGCAGGCAGAGGTCGACGTCCTCCTCATAGAGGAAGAAGCGCTCGTCGAGGCCGCCCACCGCGTCGAGCGCCGGCTTGCGGGCCAGCAGGCACGCGCCCGAGACCCAGACCGGCTCCTGCTCGCGGGCGGACATCGTCTCCACCTCGCGCACGGTCTCCGGCCGGCGCGCGCGCAGCGCGCGCACGAGACGCCGCTGGCGCCACTCGGAGACCGGCGTGAGGTCGGGCCCGAACGAGAGCTGCGGGCCGCCGTCGGCCCCGGTGGTCCTCGGCCCCACGATCCCGACGTCGGCGCGCTCGTCGAGGACCGCGGCGAGTGACTCCACGGCGCCCGCGGTGACCTCCGCGTCGCTGTTGAGGAGGAGGCAGTAGGCGGCCCGCGCCTCGCGCAGGCCGCGGTTGGAGGCCGCCGCGAAGCCGAGGTTGGCGCCGTTCTCGATGACGCGCGCGGCGGGATGGGCCCGCCGGACCGCGTCCGCCGAGCCGTCGCCGCTGCCGTTGTCCACGACCACGACCTCGAAGGGGAGCGTGACGTGGGCCTCGAGCGAGGCCAGGCAGCGCAGCAAGAGGGGACGGGTATTGAAGGAGACGATCACGACGGAGACCCGCGCCGCGCCGCTCATTCGGTTCCCTCGGCCGCCTCCTGGAGCGCGGCGCGGGTGAGCTGGGCGCAGGCGGCCCATGAATGGCGCGCGGCCAGCGCGCGGCCCCGGGCCACGAGGTCGGCGCGCAGGGCGGGGTCGCGGAGCACGCGGTCCAGCGCGTCCGCCACCGCTGGTGCGTCGCGCGGGTCCACCAGGAGCGCGGCCCCGGCGAAGATCTCGCCCAGCGCCGGGCGGGTGCTGGTCACCACCGGGACGCCGCGCGCCATGGCCTCGAGGGCGGGCAAGCCGAAGCCCTCGTACTCCGAGAGGAAGACGGCCGCGTCCGCGGCGGCGTAGCGGTCCGCAAGCGCCGCCTCGCCCACGAAGCCGGAGAGCCGCGCGCCGTCGCCCAGGCCGGTGCGCCGGGCCAGGGCCGGGAGGTCGAGGTGCGGGTGCGTCCGGTTCTCGCCCACGACCTCGAGCGTGAGGTCGGGCCAGGCGCGGCGCAGGCGCGCCGTGGCGTTGAAGAGCACGGGCAGGCAGCGGCGGTTCAGGATCGTCCCCACGGTCAGGACCATTGGGCCGCGCAGGCCCAGGCGGGCCCGCGCGGCCTCGCGCGGAGGCGGTGCTTTGAGATCGTCGTCGGCGCCGTGCGGCGTCACCACCACCCGTCCCGCGGCCGCCGGGAAGAACGCGGCAATCTCGCGGCGCGTGAAGTCCGAGACGGCCAGCAGCCGGCGCGACGCGGGGATGCTCGCCCCGACGGTCGCGCGCCGCCGCATCCCGTCGAGCAGCGCGAAGTCGTCGGGGATGGCGAAGAACGACATGTCGTGGACGGTGGTCACGCGCGGCACGTCGAGGCCGAGCGGGCAGGCGTAGGCGGGGGCGAAGAACACGTCCAGGCCGTCCCGCCGCGCGGCCGCGGGCAGCCGGCCTTCCTGCCAGCGCAGGCCGCGGACCGGCTCCGCACCCAGCGGCCGCCTCACGATGCGCGGATGGTCGAGCGCGCCGTCGTCCGGCGCCGGCCCGTTGAAGTAGGCGACCAGCCGGTCGCTACCCGCGCGGGCCCACTCGCGCAGGAGGTTGCGCAGGTACCGTCCCGTGCCCGTGGGGCGCCCCTGCAGCTCCCGCGCGTCTATGCCGATGGTGAGCAGTGTCCGCCCGCCATCAGGCCACGACCTTGCGGTAGAACTCGAGGGTGCGGGCGGCGGTGACGTCCCAGCTGAAGAGCTGGCTGCGCTCGAAGCCCTTCTGCCGCTGGGTGTCCGCCTTGCGCGGGTTGTCGAGGATGCTCTCGATCCCGTCCGCGATGGACCGCGTGTCGAGCGGGTTCACGAGCGTGGCCGCGTCGCCCGCCACCTCCTCGAGCGCGGATCCGCGCGAGCAGACCACGGGCAGCCCCGCGGCCATGGCCTCGGCCACGGGCAGGCCGAAGCCCTCCTCGAGCGAGGGCAGCACGAGCGCCACCGACGCCGCCATGAGCGCCCGGATCTCGATCGTCTCGAGGTATCCCAGCGCGCGGATCTGGGGCCCCATGATGGCGCCGCCCTGGGCCCAGTGCGAGCCCGGGCCCACCAGGATCAGCGGCGGGATGCGCCGCCTGCGCCCCGCCAGGCCCATGTAGGCCATGGCCAGGTTGACCAGGTTCTTCCGCTTCTCCTCGCTGCCCACGTAGAGGAGGCCGCCGCGCGGGAGCTGCCGCCGCGAGAGGATCGCGTCCACCGCCTCGGCGGCGATGGGCTCGCGGAACGCCGGGTCCACGCCGTTGGGGATCACGGCGATCTTGGCGGGCGGGACGTCGAGCAGCAGCCGGGCCTCGGAGGCGGTGTGCTCGGAGACGCAGATGACCCCGTCGGCGCGGCGCACGTGCTCGCGCACGAGCACGGCATAGTCCCGCCGGATCTCGGCGTCGGTCATGTCGGGGTGCTTCAGGAAGAAGAGGTCGTGCAGGGTCACGATCTTCCTGGCGCGCTTGCTGGGGACGAGCAGGGGATGCGGCGAGTGGACCAGGTCGAGGGGGGAGCCGACCAGGCGGTCCATGGACGGCCACTCCAGCCGGTTCCAGGCGAGGTTCAGGGCCTTGACGGGGAGCCGCCGGTCCACGAGGGTGACGTTCTTGGGCCACGCCTTCTGCGGGTAGCGGTCGCGCAGCGAGGCGGAGAAGTAGAAGAAGCGGTCGTCGGGGGCCAGCGCCGGCAGGCGCTGGGCGAGGGCCAGGACGTAGGACCCGACGCCGGTGGGCCTGGCCAGCGAGGGTCTCAGGTCGAGGCCAACACGCATCGGTCACGGAATCATATCAACGTGGGGAGTTGTGTTACATTCACCGGTCGCTCCGGGAGTCAAGAAGGAGGCAGTTCGAGTGGCATTTTCCGCAGCGGAGGCTTTCCTCTGTCGCCGAGGGTGGGATTCATTCCCACCCGAGGCGTTTGAAAATGCGAAGGCCGGAGCGAGGACGCCTAGATGAGGATCGGTGTGGTGGGGACGGGGTACGTGGGGCTGGTGGTGGGGGCCTGCCTGGCCGAGAACGGCAACACCGTCGTCTGCGTAGACATCGACGAGGCCAAGGTGGCGGCCCTGCGGAAGGGCGAGGTCCCCATCTACGAGCCGGGCCTGGAGGAGATGATCGAGCGCAACGTGGCCGAGGAGCGGCTGCGCTTCACCACCGACCTGTCCGCCGCCGTCCACGGCAGCGACATCCTGTTCATCGCGGTGGGGACGCCGCAGGACGAGGACGGCTCCGCGGACACCCGGCACGTCCTGCGCGTGGCCGAGGACATCGCGCGGGCCATGGACGCGCCGAAGGTCGTGGTGGTGAAGTCCACCGTGCCCGTGGGGACCAACGCCCGCCTGCGCCAGGCCATCGGCGCGATCACGAAGCACGACTTCTCGGTCGTCGCCAACCCGGAGATCCTGAAAGAAGACGCGGCGCTCGACGACTTCCTGAAGCCCGACCGCGTGGTGGTGGGGACGGACGACGCGAAGGTCGAGGCGCTGATGCGCGAGCTGTACGAGCCCTTCGTGCGCACCGGCAACCCGGTGCTGGTCATGGACCCCGCCTCCGCCGAGCTGACCAAGTACGCGGCCAACGCCATGCTCGCCACCCGCATCTCCTTCATGAACGAGATCGCCAACCTCTGCGACCGCCTGGGCGCCGACGTCCGGCAGGTGCGCTTGGGCGTGGGCACGGACAGCCGCATCGGGGCATCGTTCCTCTTCCCGGGCGTGGGCTACGGCGGGTCCTGCTTCCCGAAGGACGTGAAGGCCCTGACCCGCATGGGACGCGACGCGGGCGCGGACCTGAACGTCGTGGAGGCGGCGGAGCAGACCAACGAGGCCCAGAAGACGATCCTGCTCCCGCGCATCGAGGCGCACCTCGGCGGGCTGCGCGACAAGGTCGTGGCGGTCTGGGGCCTGGCCTTCAAGCCCCGCACCGACGACATGCGCGAGGCGCCCGCCCTGGCCCTGATCGAGGCGATGCTTGAGCGCGGGGCCGACGTCCGCGCCTACGACCCCAAGGCCGTGGCATCGGCGGAGCGTGCGCTCGGCGACCGGGTCACGCTGTGCGCGCGCAGCTACGACGCCGTGAAGGGCGCCGACGCCCTGGTCGTGGTCACGGAGTGGCCCGAGTTCCGGGAGCCCGACTTCCCCCGGATGAAGTCCCTGATGCGCCGGCCCGCGATCTTCGACGGGCGGAACATCTACAACCCCCAGGCCGTGCGCGAGCTGGGGTTCCACTACCAGGGGGTCGGCCGGCGGTGAAGGTGCTGGTCACCGGCGGGGCGGGCTACATCGGCAGCCACGCCGTCCGGGAGCTGCGCGACGCGGGCCACCAGGTGACGGTGCTGGACGACCTGTCGCAGGGCCACCGCGAGTCGGTGCCGCCCGACGTGCCCATGGTCACCGCCGACCTCGGCGACACGGCCGCGGTGGAGCGGGCGGTGGCGGGCGCCGACGCCGTCATGCACTTCGCGGGGCGGCTGAGCGTCGCCGAATCGGTGGCGGACCCGTTCCCGTACTACAGCAACAACGTGGCCAAGGGCCTGGTGCTGCTGTCGGTCATGGAGGCGGCGGGCGTGCGGCGGATCGTCTTCAGCTCGACCTGCGCGACCTACGGCAACCCCGTGACGGTCCCGATGGACGAGACGCATCCGCAGGCGCCCATCAACCCCTACGGGACGACCAAGCGCGCGTTCGAGAACGCCCTGGCCGACCACGCCCGCGCGGGGAAGCTGCGGGCGGTGGCCCTGCGCTACTTCAACGCCGCGGGCTGCCATCCCGACGGCACCCTGGGCGAGCACCACGATCCGGAAGAGCACCTCATCCCGCTGGCCATCGACGCCGCCCTGGGCCGCACGCCCGGGCTTACCATCCACGGCGAGGACTACGACACCCCCGACGGCACCTGCATCCGCGACTACGTCCACGTGCAGGACCTGGCGCGGGCGCATATCCTGGCCCTGGAGGCGATGGACCGCGGCGAGCCGTTCACGGCCTACAACCTCGGCACGGGGTCCGGGGCCTCGGTGCGCGAGGTGGTGCAGTCCGTGGAGCGGGTGTCGGGGCGCAAGGTGCCCGCGAGCGTGGGCCCGCGCCGCCCGGGGGACCCGCCGCGGCTGGTGGCCTCGGCGGAGCGGGCGGCCCGAGATCTGGGCTTCCGGCCCAGGCACACCCGGCTGGACGACATCGTGGCCACCGCCTTCCAATGGAGGGAGGCCCACCCCGGGGGATACAGGTCCGCCTCGTGAAGGGCCGGCCGGCGCCCCTCAAGGACCCCCTCCTCTCCGTCGTGATGCCGGTCTACAACGAGAAGGCCACGCTCGAGGAGATGGTGGAGCGCGTCCTCGCGGTGCCGCTCCGGATGGAGCTGATCGCGGTGGACGACGCCAGCTCCGACGGCAGCCGCGAGATCCTGGCCCGCCTCGCGCAGAAGCACGGCTTCAAGGTCCTGCACCAGGACAGGAACCGCGGCAAGGGCGCGGCGGTGCGGCGCGGGATCGACGAGGCGCGTGGCGACGTCATCGTGATGCAGGACGCCGACCTGGAGTACAGCCCGGAGGAGTTCCCCGAGCTGATCGACCTCATCGTCAAGGGCAAGGCCGACGCGGTCTTCGGCAGCCGTTTCCTGGGGCGGCACCGCTGCTTCCTGTTCACCCACTATCTGGCCAACCTCTTCCTGAACCTGGTCACGAACATCCTCTACAACACGACCATGACGGACATGGAGACCTGCCACAAGGCCGTGCGCGCCGACCTCTTGAAGTCGCTTCCCCTGCGCAGCGACCGCTTCGGGATCGAGCCGGAGATCACGGCCAAGCTCTTCAAGAGGGGGGCGCGCGTCTACGAGGTCCCCATCACCTACGAGGGCCGCGACTACGCCGAAGGCAAGAAGATCACGTGGCGGGACGGGTTCCCGGCGCTCTGGGCCCTCGTGAAGTACCGCTTCGTAGACTGAACGGTCCGTTTCCCTTATACTTATAAGTCCCCCGGGTGCGTTAACCTGCGTCTCTGCAAGGAGATGACGTCATAGCCCTTCCCGCCACCCCGCCCCTCTCTCCGAAAGGACGGGTGGTCCGACCCCGCCGGCCCTCGATCTGGACGCGGCGCGTGGGCTCGATCTGGTCGGAGCTCCGGGAGGACGGGCGGCAGTTCCGGCGGCTGTTCGCCTACACCCGGCCGTACCGCAGCCTGCTCGTCATCGCCTGGCTGGCCACCGCCGGCTACGCCGCGGCGGGGGCGGGCCTGGCCCACATGGTCGAGCCCATCTTCGACGATGTCCTCATCCGCAGCCTGAACGTGGCGCCGGTGGCGATCACGATCGTGCTCCTGTACCTCGTGAAGGGCGTCTGCGCGTACCTGTCCACCACCCTCGTGGCCTCGGTGGGGCAGCGGGCCGTCACCGACCTCCGCAACGCGCTCTACAAGCACGTGCTGAACCAGTCGTTCACGTTCCTGAGCCGCAACAGCACCGGATCGCTCATGAGCCACATCACCACGGACGTGGAGCGGATCCAGTCGGCGGTCGCGGAGGTGGCGGGCGACGCCCTCAAGGAGGGCCTGGCCGTCGTCGGCCTCATCGTGGTCCTGTTCCTGAAGGACTGGAAGCTGGCGCTCTTCGCGCTCTTCGTGATGCCGGCGGCCTTCTATCCGTTGGTGTGGCTCGGGCGGCAGTTGCGGGCCTCCAGCGAGACTTCGCTGCGGCGCTGGCGCGACATCACCGAGATCCTGCAGGAGACGATCTCGGGCTTCCGGGTGGTGAAGGCCTTCGGGATGGAGGGCTTCGAGATCGAGCGCTTCCGCCGCGCGGCCAGCCGGCTCTTCCATGTCAACATGAGGGTGACCCGCCACACCGCGTTCCTGCCGCCCCTGATGGAGGGCGTGGGCGGGGTGGCGTTCATCGTGACCCTCGTCTACGGCAGCCACGAGATCCACGCGGGACGGATGACGACCGGCGCCTTCACCTCGTTCCTGGCGGCCCTCTTCTGGATGTACACGCCCATCAAGCGGCTCGCGCGCGTCAACGCCACCATGCAGGGGGCCCTGGCCGCGGGGTCGCGGATCTTCGAGGTGCTGGACACCCACCACGAGGTGCCGGAGGAGAGGGGTGCTTCCGCGCTGCCGCGCTTCGAGCGGGAGATCGAGTACAAGGACGTGGGGTTCCGCTACGACGACGGCGCGGCCAGCGTCCTGCGCCGCGTCTCCTTCTGCGCGCGGTCGGGCGAGGTGGTGGCCATCGTGGGCACGAGCGGGGCGGGCAAGACCACGCTCATGAACCTGCTTCCCCGGTTCTACGACGTGAGCGACGGGGCCATCACCATCGACGGCACGGACGTCCGCGGCGTGACCCTGCGGAGCCTGCGGGACCAGATCGGGCTCGTCACCCAGGAGACGATCCTCTTCAACGACACCGTCCGCGCCAACATCGCGTACGGCCTGGAGGACATCGACGAGGCCCGCATCGAGTCCGCGGCCCGCGCCGCCTTCGCCCACGACTTCATCCTGGACCTGCCGCGCCGCTACGACACCGTCATCGGCGAGCGGGGCAGCCGGCTGTCGGGCGGACAGCGCCAGCGCATCGCCATCGCGCGGGCCATCCTGAAGGACCCGCCCATCCTGATCCTCGACGAGGCCACCTCGGCCCTCGACGCGGAGTCGGAGCGGCTGGTGCAGGAGGCCCTGGCCAACCTGATGCAGGGGCGCACGACGCTCGTCATCGCGCACCGCCTGGCCACCGTGCGCCGGGCGGACCGCATCCTCGTCCTCGACGGGGGCGAGGTGCGCGAGGTGGGCCGCCACGAGGAGCTGCTGCGCCGGCCGGGCGGGATCTACAGCCGCCTGCACGAGCTGCAGTTCTCGCAGGACCCCGCGGTATGAGCCTGCGTTCCATGACCGGCTTCGCGTCCGCGCCCGTCGAGACCGGGGCGGTGAAGGGGTCCGTCACCATCCGCAGCCTCAACCACCGCTACCTGGACCTGTCGGTGCACCTTCCGCGCCGGCTGCAGGGCCTGGAGCCGGAGCTGCGCGCCGCGCTCCAGGGCCGGCTGCAGCGCGGCAAGGTCGAGGTCTCGGTGCGGGCGGCGCTCAAGGACGAGGGCGGGGCGGTGGTGGTGGCGCCGCGGCCGGTGATCGCGGGGATCGTGCGCGGCCTGCGCGAGATCCAGGCCGAGCACGGCCTGGAGGGCGGGGTCTCGTTGGCCGACGTGGCCCGCTTCCCCGGAGCGGTGGAGATCCTGGACGGCGACCCGTCGGTGGACGAGGCCGCCCGGCGGGACGTGGTGTCGTCGCTCCAGCAGGCGCTGACGGGACTGGAGGCGATGCGGCGGGCGGAGGGCGTCCACCTGGAGGCGGACCTGCGGCGCGGCCTGGAAGCGGTGGAGGCCGCCGCCGCGCGCATCGAGGCCCTGTCCGCCGCGGGCCAGGCCGAGCGGCGCGAGTCGGCCCTGGCCCGGGCGCGCGAGCTGGCGGGCGAGCTGGGCCTGGACGACGCCCGCCTCTACCAGGAGGTCGTGCGCCTGGTAGACCGCCACGACGTGGCGGAAGAGCTGCAGCGCCTGCGCAGCCACGTGGCCCAGGCCAGAACGCTGCTCGGCGCGGACGGAGCCTGCGGGAAGCGGCTCGACTTCCTGGCCCAGGAGCTGGCGCGCGAGGCCAACACCCTCGGCAGCAAGGCGGTCTCCGCGGTCATGGTGCAGGAGGTGATCGCGCTCAAGACGGAGATCGAGCGCGTCCGCGAGCAGGTGCAGAACGTTGAGTAGGAGGTTCACCAACCTGATCGTGGTGTCCGGCCCCTCCGGCGCGGGCAAGACCACCGTCCTCAACCGGGTGATGGCGGAGCTGGATCGCATCCGGTTCTCCGTCTCCCACACCACGCGCCCCCCGCGCGAGAGGGAGAAGGACGGGGTGGAGTACCATTTCGTGTCCCGTCGCGAGTTCGAGCGGCTGATCGGCGAGGGCGCGTTCCTGGAAAGGGCCGAGGTGCACGGCGAGATGTACGGGACGGCCCGCAGCGAGTACGCCGATGCGGTCCGCGAGGGCGTGGACCTGCTGCTCGACATCGACGTGAAGGGCGCCGACCAGGTGTACCAGAAGTTCGACGACGCGGTGACCGTGTTCGTGATCCCCCCGTCGTATCGCGACCTCGAGCGGCGCCTGCGCGGCCGGGGGCCGGACGACGAGGCCTCGTTCCAGCGGCGCCTCGCGGTGGCGGGCGAGGAGATGGCGCATTTCCGCAAGTACCAGTACGCCATCGTCAACGTGGACCTGGAGGCCTCGGTGGGGGCCCTGAAGACGATCGTGCAGGCCGCGCGGCTGCGCACCAGCCGCGTGGCGGAGACGGCAGAGAAGATACTGAGCACCTTTCACGAGGCCAAGGAGAAATGAAAGAAATGTCGCAGTCGACCCCGCAGTTGATCCTTCCCAAGGACGTCGATAGCAAGTTCCGCTTCATCACGGTGGCCTCGCAACGGGCCAAGCAGATCCAGAACGGCGCCAAGCCGCGCGTCGATGCCCGCAGCCGCAAACCCACCCGCGTAGCCATGCAGGAGGTCCTGGCGGGGGCCGTCTCCTGGGAAGTGCGGGACGAGATCCCGCGGGCCTAGGCATGCCCGTGGTGGTGGTCGGGATCACGGGCTGCATCGCGGCCTACAAGGCCTGCGAGGTGGTCCGCGAGCTCCAGAAGCGGGACGTGGACGTGTGGGCGGTGATGACGGCGAACGCCACGCGCTTCGTGACGGCGCTGACGCTGGAGACCCTGACCCGCCACCCCGTCTTCACCGACCAGTTCCTGCTCGGCGAGGGCAGCGACATCCGGCACGTCAGCCTGGCGGACTCCGCCGAGCTGCTGCTGGTGGCGCCGGCCACGGCCAACACGATCGGGAAGTTCGCCCAGGGCATCGCGGACGACGCGCTCTCCACGCTCTTCACGGCCACCACGGCGCCCGTGCTCATCGCGCCGGCCATGAACGTCAACATGTTCCGCCACCCGGCGGTGCTGGAGAACCTGGCCACGCTGCGCTCGCGCGGGGTGGGGGTGATCGAGCCCGGCGCGGGCTACCTGGCCTGCGGCTGGCTGGGCGAGGGCCGGCTGGCGGAGACGTCCGACATCGTGGAGGCGGCCATGGCCGCCCTGGCCCGCCGGCGCGGCATGGAAGGCGAGACCGTGCTCGTCACCGCGGGGCCCACCGTCGAGGACATCGACC
>DAINRN010000039.1:0-12493 GCA_036741815.1 Acidobacteriota bacterium | reverse complement strand
GGCTTCACGCGCCGCTCCGATCCTGTCCGGTGCCATGTGGACGTTGTCGAACACGATGACGAACGTCCGGGAAGGCTGGGGCGGCGCCGGCGCGACGTTGGTGGAGACCCGCGATGCCCTGGGCAGGACGGCCTCGCGCGACTCGGGGATCGCGACCGCCTCGAAGTTGGTGATGGTCTGGGGGCCTCCGTCCTCCTCCACCAGGAAGTCTTCGGCGGTCAATCCACCGACCGGATTGCCCTGCCGGTCGAGCACGACGGCGTCGACGACGACGCCCTCGACCTGCGCCGGGAAAGAGGACCCCGGAGGGACCTGGGACCGCGACTCCTGACCAGGGAGCGCCGAGGGCAGGAGCAAGGCGACGAGGAGCAGGCCGCCCCGGAAGTGGGAGAACGACGGAAGACGCTTCAATAAGGGCATAGGGAGATTCCTTCTCACGGTGGCAGGGAGTCGAGCATCGCCCTGGCCTCCGCAGCCACGGGATCCGGGAGCGAGTCCGACAGCGCTCGCGCCAGCGCGGCTCGGGCGGCCGCAGGGTCCTGTCTTTGCACGGCCAGTTTGCCCTCCAGGTAGTCGAGGAGGGCGGCGTGCAAGCCGTTGCGCCGAGACTCGCCGAGGACGCGCTCGGCTTCCTCGGGGCGGCCCGTCTTCATGAGCAGATCGATGAGGTTCACGGCGGCGTCCGAGTGTCGGGGAGCGAGGCTCAGCGTCCTTCGCCAGGCCCCCTCGGCCCCAGGCGTGTCGCCGAGACTCAATCTCGCCAGCCCGATGTTGAACGGGACGTCCGCGTTGAAGGGCGCCAGGGTTGCGGCGCGCTCGAGCGGGCCGAGCGCCTTTCCAGGCTGCCCGTCCAGGATCCGGCTCGATCCCAGGAGGACGAGGGCCGAAAGGTTCCTCGGCGACACCTCGATCACCTGCTGGAGGGTCCTGTCGGCCTCTGCGAAGCGCCGGGCACCCATCAACCTCCGTGCTTCGTTGATCGACTCCAGGCTGCCTATGACGCGCTTGGGGTCCGGCATATCCTTCCCGCGCCCGGGCGGGCCCGCCCCCACGCCCGTGTAACCGAGGGCGGCCAGGCGTGCGAGCCGCTCGGACTCCGTGCGTTCCGATTCGGCGCGCGCCGGCGCGCTGCGGTGATCTTCGGTGACCATCGTCCGACGCAGCGAGGCGAGGCGCGCGCCGTCCTCGGGGCGCGCGGTCACGAGGTTGCCCCGCTCGGCGGGATCGGCCACGAGGTCGTACAGCTCCGGCTCCGGCGCGTCGATCCACTTGAGAGCCCCGTCGGTGATGCCCGACAGCGGCGCCCAGCCGTACGAGTTGTAGCCGAACTCCGACTCGAGGGGCAGCCACCGGGCTCCCGCCGCCGCGCCCTCCACGACCGGAGCGAGCGAGCGGCCGTCGAGACCGCCGGGCACGCGCAGCCCGGTCAGCTCGAGGAGCGTCGGAGACACGTCGATCAGCGAGGCGAGCGTGTCCACGCGCCTGCCGCCCGGCCAGCGCCCCGGGGCCACGATGATCAAGGGAATGCGCAGGGTCGACTGGTAGAGAAAGACGCCATGAGTGGGCTCGCCGTGCTCTCCCAGGCTCTCCCCGTGATCGGACGTGATGACCACCACCGTGCCCTCGAGCAGGCCGAGCCCCTCCAGCTCGCGCCGAAGCCGGCCGATCTGCTCGTCGACGTAGGCGATCTCTCCCTGGTACAGGTCGGGGCGAAAGCGCTCCGCGAAAGGGGCGGGAGGGTTGTAGGCGGCATGCGGGTCGTAATAGTGCACGAAGAGGAAGAACGGCTTGCGCAGGGAGCGGGCTGCCGCTGCCGCCGCGCCGGTGACCGCGGCGGCGTCCCGCTCGGCGATCGCCAATCCCATGGGGCCGACGGAATCCTCGTAGCGCTTGAACCCGCGGTGGAGCCCGTACTGGCGATCGAGCACCGCGGCGCCGACCACGGCCGCCGTGTCGTAGCCCGCCTCGGCCAGGAGGGCGGCGAGGACCGGGGGATCGTCCGGCACACGATGGATGCCGTTGTCGCGAACGCCATGCCGGTGCGGGAGCAGCCCGCTCATCAACGAGACGTGCGCCGGCAGCGTGATGGGCACGGAGGTGACGGCGTTCTCGAAGACGACACCTTCGGCGGCCCAGCGGTCCAGGTTGGGCGTAGGGGCGCCCTGGCGGCCGTAGCAGCCGAGTCGATCCGCCCGGGTCGTGTCGATGCTGATCAGCAGCACCGATGGCTTCGCCCTCGCCCCCTGCGGAACGTCACGGTTGGTGCAGGCCGCCGCGGCGAGGCCCGCCAGCAACGCCAGGCGCATCGCGTCGCGAACGCGCGTCCTTCGATCCACGCAGCCATCGTAAACGATCGGGCAACCTCTCCGCGCGTGACCAATTCACACTTCGCCTGACGCCGTTCAGGCGGCGGCGACTCCAAGTGCCCGGATCGGAGCCTCTGAAATCCGGCCTCGTGAATCGCATCGTTCGGCTTCGTTCAACCCCTTGAAAGTCCACCTCGGTCAAGCCGTTGACAATCAACGGAATTCACTCAAGTGCACACGCGGCGTAGCGCTGGCTTCTTGTTTGCTAATACAGCCGCTCAGAATTCTGGCCCTGCGCGACGAGTCTCGCGGAGGGCTGGATTGCAAAAAGGAGTGAAACCACTATGCGACGTCAACTCATATGGGCCCTCACCCTGGTCCTGGCGGGCTTCGGCCTCGCGTCGGCCCAGGAGACGACGACGGGATCCCTGACGGGGCAGGTGCTCGACTCCGGTGGCGCGGCGGTACCCGGCGCCACGGTGACGGTCAACTCCCCCCAGGGCGTCAAGACGTTCACCACCGACGCGAGCGGGCGCTTCTTCGCCCCCTACCTCACCCCCGGCGAGTACAGCGTCAAGGTCGAGCTCTCGGGCTTCTCCCCTGTCGAGCAGAAGGGCATACAGGTCCGGCTCGGCCAGCGCCTCGAGCTCACGGAGCTGGTGCTCAAGGTCGGTTCGGTCTCCGAAGTGGTCGAGGTCGTCAGCGCGGCGCCGGTCATCGACAGCTCTTCGACCACGGCGGGCGGCAACCTCGACACCGCGCAGCTCCAGCGCCTGCCGGTCGGCCGCAACTTCACCCAGACGCTGTACCTCGTGCCCGGCGTCAGCGACTCCAGCGGCGTCGGCGAATCCAACCCGTCCATCAGCGGCGCCAGCGGACTGGACAACAACTACATCGTGGACGGCACGAACATCAGCAACCAGGGCTACGGCGGCGTCGGCGTCTACTCCATCACCTTCGGTTCGCTCGGTACGGGCGTCACGACGGACTTCATCAAGGAGACCCAGGTCAAGACCGCGGGTTTCGAGGCCGAGTACGGCCAGTCGACGGGCGGCGTGGTGAACGTCGTCACCAAGAGCGGGACCAATCAGTTCCGCGGCAACTTCTTCGGCTACTTCCAGCCGTCGGCGCTGGAGGCGGACCGCGAGACCGTGCAGACGCCCAACGGGACGGTGAACGACACCGGCCAGGACAACTACGACTTCGGCGTGAGCCTGGGCGGCCCCCTTGCGAAGGACAAGCTCTTCTTCTTCGGCGCCTTCAACCCCCAGTACGGCACCCTGACCCGGATCGCGCCGGAGGGCTTCCCGCTGCGCTCGCTGGGCGAGGTCGATCGGAAGCGGCGGACGCTGTCGTACGCCGGCAAGCTCACCTGGCAGGCGAGTGCCAACCATCGCTTCGATTTCACTGCGTTCGGCGACCCCTCGCACGGCGACCTTGGTCCACAGCGGCTCAACTCCCTCAAGGGTGCGGCCGACCAGGGCCGCTTCAGCGAGCTGGAGTACGGCGGCCACAACCAGGCGTTGCGCTACGACGGCATCCTCTCGCCGAACTGGCTGGTCGAGGCCAGCGTGGCCCGCGCGTACACCAACATCACCGAGATCCCCGGGCTAGACGCGCCTTCCGTGACCGACCGGACGGTCGTCCCCAACGCCGTCCGGGGCGGCATCGGCTTCTACGACCTGGACCAGAAGGGCGAGAACATCCAGCTCGCCCTGAAGTCGACCAACATCTTCGACGGCGGCGGCCGCCATCAGCTCCGCTACGGCGTTCAGTGGGAGACGGTGGACTACGACCGCGGCTTCAACCGCTCCGGGCCCGCCTTCACGCTGCCCGACGGCCAGGTCACCAGCACCGGCGCCCAGGTCCAGATCCTGTCCGATCCCGTCTTCGGCCAGATCTTCCGCGTCGTGCGCGCCAACGTGGGTCCCAACGTCTCGACCAACCAGAAGTACCTGAACGTCTTCGCCCAGGACACCTGGCAGATCGGCAGCCGCCTCACCTTGAAGCCCGGCATCCGCTGGGAGCGCCAGCAACTGAACGGCGGCCTCATCCCCGACAGCCCCTACTGCTTCGAAGGCGAGTCCCGGGTGGGCATCGTGGCCAATGGCTACGAAGAGGCCACGGGTCCCGGCATCGCCTGCCAGTTCACCTGGAGCAACAACTGGAGCCCGCGCCTGGGCGCGACCTTCGACATCACGGGCAACGGCAAGTCCAAGCTCTACGCGAGCTTTGGCCGCTTCTTCGTGAAGGTCCCCAACGACCTGGCGGCTCGCGCGCTCGCGGCCGACGCCGCGACCACGCGCGCGGACTACTTTGATGAAGGCTTGACGCAGCCCGTTCCCCAGGGCGTCGTGGCCCTCGGAACGGCCAACCACTACCTCCCCCCGACGGGGGCGCCCGCGATCTTCGAGAACGGCTCGAAGTCGACGTACTCGCAAGAGTTCGCCGGCGGCATCGAGTACGAGGTGGCGCCGTCGGTGAACGTGGGCGTGCGCTACATCCACCGGGACATCCCGAGGATCCTCGAGGACTACGCCCAGGCCACTCCGGTCATGTACGAGCTGGGGTTCCCGGGCCTGTCCAACGTCATCTACCTGCTCGACAACATCACGCACGACACCCAGACCCTCGATCCGACGACGACGCCCGGCTTCGAGCGCCTGGGACAGTCGTCCTTCGAGGACCCCGAGCACAAGTACGATTCCGTGGAGTTCACGGTCAACAAGACCTTCTCGGGCAACTGGTCGCTGCTGGCGTCGTATCGCTGGTCGCGGCTACGGGGCAACTTCGAGGGCTTCTTCCGGTCCGACAACGGCCAGTCCGACCCGGCGATCACATCGCTGTTCGACTTCCCGACGAACGACCCGAGCTACAGCGAGATCGGCGTCCCCGAGTTCGGCTACCGGGGCGACATCCGCTTCCAGGGCAACACGCTCGGTGACGGCCTGCTGCCCAACGAGCGGCCCCACCAGGTCAAGCTCTACGGCAACTACACCTGGAGCAACTTCAACCTGGGAGCCGGCTTCAACGCGGGCTCCGGACGCCACCTCACGGCCCTCGCGGCCAACCCGATCTACGGCAACTCCGGCGAGATCCCCGAGAGCCTGCGGGGCGCCGGCATGCAGACCGTCGACGGGTTCCGGGAGAACACCAACACCGAGGTCATCTGCGATCTCCACGCCGACTACACCTTCAAGATCAACGACCGCCAGCAGGTCGTGTTGATCGCCGACGCGTTCAACCTGTTCGACGACCAGGATCCGACCTGGTACGACCCCTACACCGAGACGACGCCCGGCGCGGTGAACCCCAACTTCGGCCAGCCGGTCTTCCTCGGCGCGGGCAGCACCAACTCGTTCCACGTGCCGCGGCAGATCCGTCTCGGCGCCCGGTTCGAGTGGTGAAGTAGTTCGGAGAAAGGGGGCGGGAGCGATCCCGCCCCCTTTTTTTTCTTGGGGCTAGTGGTACCAGCGCGGCTTCTCGTCCGGCTCGTCCACCGGCCGGATGTGCGCCGGCCGGCGTCGCTGCGGACCCTGCAGGCCGCGTAGCCTCATCTGCAGCCAGCGCCGGCGCAGCAGCGGCGCCCCCCGCATGTAGACGACGATCGCGCCCAGCGCCGCGAGGTGGGGGACGAAGGCGGCGAGGCCGGAGAGCAGCGCGAAGAAGACCGTGAGGCCCACGGTGATCCACACCAGGGCCTTCCCCGAGACCGGGATCAGGAAGTTGAAGAGGATCTGACGCGTGGGGAACGTCATGGCCCAGGCGACGACGAGGGCGTTGACCACGGGCCAGCTGTCCAGGTAGTTCGCGCCCATCAGGGCGCCCCAGGGCAGGGCGAGGAGGCAGGTGACCGCGCCGGCCGCCACCGCGATCCCGAGATAGACGCCGAGGAAGCGCCGCCATCCCCACGCGTCGCACAGGTCGCGCCCGAAGAGCAGCAGCATCATGGCCCAGAAGAGCAGCGACAGGGGGTTGAGGCCCGGATCGAAGAAGACCCAGGTGGCCAGCCGCCAGAGCCCGCCGTGCCAGACGGCGGCGGGCGCCAGCCCCACCCAGGCGAGCAGGGGCATGCCGTTGCGCAGGCCCGCCACCCCGACGAGCGTGAGCAGCAGGGTGAGGACGAAGATCGCGATCACCACCGCAGGGAAGCGGGCCCCGAAGAGGTAGACGTTGCCGCGGTGGAGATCGAGCCGTCGCATGCCTTCCCATACTACCCGCATCCGTCCAGGAAAGGCTTGAGTGCCCGGGGCGAACGTGCGACCCTAAACCGCGAGGGGGCCATGAAAATCTCACCCATGGACATCCAGCGGCAGATCTTCGGCCGCAAGCTCCGCGGCCTCGACCCGGACGAGGTGCGGACCTACCTGAATCTGGTCGCCGAGGAGCTGGCCGCGCTCCAGCGGGAGCGCGACTCCATGGACCAGGAGGTCCAGACGCTCCGCGCGATCGTGGAGGAGCACCGGCAGCGCGAGGGCATCCTGAAGAACACCCTGCTCACCGCCCAGCGCCTGTCCGAGGACCTGAAGGACACCGCCCGCAAGCAGGGGGAGAGCGTGGTCAAGGAGGCGGAGCTGCAGGCCGACCGGCTGCTGGAGATGGCGCAGAACCGGGCCCACGAGGTGGAGCGGGGGATCCTCGACCTGCGCTCCCACCGCAGCTCGCTGCGCACCGACATCCGCGCCCTCATCACGCGGCTGACCCACATCCTGGACCTGCAGGAGGAGGCCGAGGTCGAGGACAACCTCCGCTTCCTGAAGCGACGCGAGGAAGCCCAGTAGGGCCGTCGCGGCCGCCATGCTCGACATCCGCGAGGCGGACGGCGGAGTGACGCTTCGCGTGCGCGTGCAGCCGCGCGCCGCGCGCGACGAGCTCGCGGGCGAGCGCGCGGGGGCGCTGGTCGTGAGGCTCACGGCCGCCCCCGTGGAGGGCGAGGCCAACGCCGCCCTGGTGCGCTTCCTCGCCCGGAGGCTGGGGCGGCCGGCCTCGGCCTTCCGCCTGGTGCGCGGCGCGGGCACGCGCGACAAGGTCCTGCGCGTCGTGGGCCTGAGCGCAGCCGCCCTGCGGGCGAGCCTCGAGCCGCCCGCGCAGGGGGCGGGGGCGTGACCGGCGCCGACCTTCTCGTGCGGAACATCGGCCTGCTGGCCACCATGGCCGGACCGTCCCCGCGCCGCGGGGCGGAAATGGCGGACGCCGGCTACGTCCCGCGCGCGGCGGTGGCGGCGGCCAGGGGCCGCATCGTGTACGCCGGGCCCGAAGAGGGCCTGGACCACGCGGTCGTCCCCAGGGCGGCGGTGACGATCGACGCCGGCGGCGGCGCCGTGGTCCCCGGCCTGGTGGACGCGCACACGCACCTGGCCTTCGCGGGCGACCGCGACGAGGAGATCCGCCGGCGCCTGGCCGGCGCGTCCTATCGCGAGATCGCGGCCGGGGGCGGGGGCATCGTGAGGACGGTGACCGCCACCCGCGCGGCGTCACGAGAAGAGCTGGCCGCGGCCATCGTCTCCAGGCTGGACGAGATGCTGCTCCAGGGCACGACCACGGCCGAGATCAAGAGCGGCTACGGGCTGGAGACGGAGGCCGAGGTCCGGTCGCTCCAGGCCATCCGCGCCGCGGCGGAGTCCCACCCGGTGGGGGTCGTGCCGACCTTCCTGGGCGCCCACGAGGTCCCGCCCGAGCACCGCGGCGACCGCGGCCGCTACCTGGACCTGCTGATCGGGGAGATGATCCCCGAGGTGGCGCGCCTCCGCCTGGCCGTCTTCTGCGACGCCTTCTGCGAGGAGGGCGTGTTCACGGTGGCGGAGAGCCGCCGCGTCCTGGCCACGGCCCTCGAGCACGGGATGAAGCTGCGCCTCCACGCCGACGAGCTGGCCTGGACGGGCGGGGCCGAGCTGGCCGCCGAACTGGGCGCGCGCTCCGCGGACCATCTCCTCTTCGTGTCCGACCAGGGCGCGCGGGCGATGGCGGAGGCGGGCTGCGCGGCCACCCTGCTGCCCGCGGCGGCCTTCTACCTGCGGCTGGGCCGGTTCGCCCCTGCGCGCTCGCTGATCGAGGCCGGCGTGCCCGTCGCCCTGGCCACCGACGCAAATCCCGGCGGCGGCCTCTCGCCGTCGCTTCCGTTCGCCATGGCCCTGGCCTGCTTCGGCATGGGCCTGTCGCTGGAAGAGGCCCTGGCCGCGGCGACCATCAACGCCGCGTACTCGCTGGACGTCCATCGCGACGTGGGCAGCGTGGAGGAGGGCAAGCGCGCGGACCTCGTGATCCTGCGCTCGCCGCGGGTCCTGGACATCCTGCGCGTGGGCGTCCCCGCCATCCGCGCCGTGATCAAGGACGGGCGGGTGGTGGTCGACGGCGGCCGGAGGGTGGCGGCGTGAGCGCGATCCTCTCCGTGCAGCAGCTGGTCAAGACCTACGCGGGGAACCGGAAGGCGCCGCCCGTGGAGGCGGTGAAGGGCATCTCCTTCGAGGTGGAGCAGGGCGAGTTCTTCGGCCTGCTCGGCCCCAACGGCGCGGGCAAGAGCACGACGCTCGGCTGCATCACCACCCTCGTGCGTCCGACGAGCGGCCGCATCGTGGTGGACGGGATGGACGTGGCGCGCGACCCCATGGCCGTCAAGCGCCGCATCGCGGTGGTTCCGCAGGCGCGGAACCTGGACCGCGACCTCACCGTGCGCGAGGTGCTCACGTATCACGGCCGCTACTTCGGGCTTCCCGCCGCCGAGCGGGAGGCGCGCGCCGACCGCCTGCTCCAGGAGCTGCAGGTCGCGGAGAAGGCCGACGCGAAGCCCCTGACCCTCTCCGGGGGGATGCAGCAGCGGGTGATGATCGCGCGCGCTCTCATGCACGACCCCAAGGTCCTCCTCCTCGACGAGCCCACCACCGGGCTCGATCCGCAGGCGCGCCGTCTTCTCTGGCAGACGCTGCGCGGGCTGCACCGCAAGGGGCTCACCCTCATCCTCACCACGCACTACATGGAAGAGGCCGACCGCCTGTGCGAGCGGCTGGCCATCGTGGACCACGGCCGTATCCTCACCGTCGACACCCCGGCCGCGCTGAAGCGGACGCTGCCGGGAGGACAGATCCTGGACGTCTGGGTCAAGGGCGCGGCGCCGCTGGCCCCGCGCCTGGGCGACCTGACCGGGGTGTCGCGGGTGGAGAAGGTGGAGCGCGCGGAGGACGAGGAAGGGGTCGAGCGGCTCCGTCTCTTCGTGCACCCGGGCGACGGCCTGCTCGACCGCGTGTTGCAGACGGTACGCGCGAGCGGCGGCGACCTGCGGCACGTCAGCCTCACCGCTCCCAGCCTGGAGGACGTCTACATCCACCTCACGGGGAAGGAGCTGCGCGAATGACGGCCCTGCTGGCCCTCCTGCGCCGGGACCTGCACGTAGCGTCCCGCAACGCCGCCATGCTGCTCACGGCGGGCCTCACCCAGCCCGTGCTGGTGGTGCTCGTCTTCGGCAACGTGCTCCCGCGGCTGCACCTGGTGGCGGACGAGTTCCGCATCGTGATGCTCCCCGGCCTCATGGCCATCAGCATGCTCATGGCCGGCGTGCAGGGCGTGCTCATGCCCCTCATGACGGACCTGGCCGGCACCCGCGAGGTGGACGAGCGCCTGCTGGCGCCGGTCACGGTCCTGGGGGTGGCTGTGGAGAAGGTGCTGGCGGGCGCCATCCACGCGGCCCTCGCGGGCCTGGTGACCCTGCCCGCCATGATGCTGCTCATGCACGGGGTCATGGGGGCGGAGGTCCATCCGCGCTGGCTGGCGCTCCTGCCACTGGTCGTCCTGACCGGGATCCTCTCCGCGGCCCTGGGCCTCACCCTCGGCACGCACGTGCAGCCCCGCTTCAGCGGCCTGCTCTTCGCCGTGGTCATCGGTCCGCTGATGCTCTTCGGCTGCGCCTACTACCCCTACGCGTCGCTTACCGCGTTGGGCGCGGTCCGCTACCTCTTCCTGCTGAACCCCCTCACGTTCATGAGCGAGGCCATGCGCCTGGCGGTGACGCCCGACGTCCCGCACATGCCGCTGCCCCTCCTGCTGGCCGGCCTCGTGGGCTTCACGGTCCTGTTCACCACGCTGGGCACCCGCTCCTTCGAGAGGAGGACGATCCTCTGATCAGAAGCGCAGGCCTACCCCGATCGCGAACCCGGTGTCGTCCGCGATGATCAGCTTGAACTGGACGTAGGGGATGACCCCACCGGCATTCACGCCCGCCCCCGCCAGCAGGTTCGCCACAAGGTCGTCTTCGCCGTCGGCGGGGCCCTCGAAGTCGAACGACCACCAGCCCAGCCCGGCCCCCGCCCATACGTAGACGTCCTTGGCCACGGGGAAGTCGTAGTGGAAATCGCCGTTCAGCGTGAAGTAGGTCGCCTCGTCGACGAAGACGTACTCGAAGTTCGGGTTGAAGTAGATGCGGTGGCCGATGCGGGCGAGGAGCTCCACGCCCGCGAACGGCCGCCGTGTCAACGGAGTTCCGGAACCGGGCAGGACGACGGTGGGCGGGGGCCGCGGCCGCGGCGGCAGCGGCCCGCACTGATCAGCACCATTTCTCGGTCACCCGCGCCTGGATGGCCTCCAGGCCGTCGACGGCGTCGCGCCTGGCCGACGGTTGCACTTTCTTCTTGACTTGGGCCATGAAGTGTGGCCTATGTGGCCACCCTGAGTTTCTACTTTTCATTCTGCAAGTAGGTCGAGCGCCATGCGAAGAGAACGGCGACCCGAGCCTTTCGTGGTCGTGCGTGCGGCTGCCGCGTTCCTGCCAACCTTTGCTTACAAACAAGAAGAGAGGAAGTCATGAGAGGAAATTCGTTCTCACTCTGCTCCAGAGGCCCGCTGCGGGCCATGCTCGCCGTCGGTCTCGTGGCTGCCGTCACGGGGACTGCGCTGGCCGCCGACAGCAAGACGCCGATTCACGGGCTCGCGCCGCCGCCGAGCCCAGGCGCGGTGGCCGGCTCCTGCTCGATCACCGACCAGGCGCCCGTCAACGGCAACCTGACGTACGGCGGGGGTCCGGTGATGATCACCACCACCGCCTACACCATCTACTGGTCGCCCAACAGCACGATCTCCACGAGCTACCAGACCCTGGTCAATCGCTATTTCCAGGATATCGGGGGGACAGCTTTCAACAACATCAACACCCAGTACTACATGGACCCCGGGCCCATCTACATCTCGAACACCACGACGTTCGGGGGCATGTGGTTCGACACGGCCAACGCCTACCCCGGCGGACGGGGCACGCCGGCCGATCCGCTGACCGGCCAGGACCTCAAGGACGAGATCGTGCGCGCGCTGGCCGCCAACCCCGGGTGGAACCCACCGGACGGATCGAAGGTCTACTTCGTCTATACCGAGAGGGACATCGAGAGCTGCGCCGACACGTTCTCGGGCTGCTCGCCGGGCGTCACCTCGCCTCCCCCGGGTGCGGGCACCTACTGCGCGTATCACGATCACTTCGACAACGGTGGCGACCTCGTGATCTGGGCCAACATGCCCTACGCCGCGAGCTGGGGAGGTTGCATCGCCATCATCTGCTCTCCCAACGGGGACTTCGACGCCGATGTGGTGATCTCGCCGACCTCCCACGAGCACTTCGAAGCGGTCACGGACCCGCTGTGGGACGGGCCGAACGGGTGGACCGGGCCGGGGTTCGAGAACGGCGATAAGTGCGCCTACAACTACGGACCGCTCCAGGCCGACGGTCACAACCTCGTGCTCAGCGGCAACCCGTACATCATCCAGCGCGAGTGGAGCAACGCCGACTCGGCCTGCGTGACCCGCTACAACGCGGACGTGGATCTCTCCGTGGCCAAGACGGACGCGGCGGATCCCGTCACCACGGGTAGCGACGTCGGCTACGACATCTCGATCCAAAACCTGAACGCCACCTTCGAGGGGACGGACATCCAGCTCGACGAAGCCGTCCCGGCGGGCACCACCATGGTTTCGATCTCGGCGCCGGCGGGGTGGAACTGCAGCGCTCCTCCCCCGGGCTCCACGGGCAACGTCACCTGCTCCAAGCTCTCCCTCCCTGCGAGCGGGACGGCCGACTTCACGCTGACCGTCAAGCTCGACTGCAGCCTGTCCGACGGCGCCACGGTCAGCAACACCGCGAGCATCACCTCCACCTCCGCCGATCCCGACTCGTCCAATGACAGCGACACGGAGCCCACGACCGCCAGCAACCC
>DAINRN010000038.1:8618-12527 GCA_036741815.1 Acidobacteriota bacterium | reverse complement strand
CGCCCTCGAGGTGGCCGCCCTTCACCACCACCGCGCCCGGGCCCTTGGCCTTGAGGTCCCGGGCGGCGCCGCGCATCTCGTCCAGCGTCCGCACCGGCCGTCCCAGGAGCGCCGCGGCCTCGGGGAGGTTCGGGGTGAGGACGGCGGCCAGGGGGAAGAGCGCGTCGACGTAGGCGCGCACCGCGCTGGGATCGAGCAGGGAGTCGCCGCCCTTGGCCACCATCACGGGGTCCACGACCAGATGGGGGATGCGCAGGCGCGCCACCGCTCCCGCCACCGCCTCCACGATGCCGCGGTTCGCCAGCATCCCGGTCTTGGCCGCGGCCACCTCCATGTCGGAGGTCACGGCCTCGATCTGCGCCACAACCAGGCGCGGATCCAGCGCGAAGGCCTCGGCCACGCGGACCGAGTTCTGCGCGGTGATGGCGGTGACGGCCGTCGCGCCGTGCACGCCGTGGGCGGCGAACGTCTTGATGTCGGCCTGGATGCCCGCCCCGCCCCCCGAATCGGATCCCGCGATGGAGAGGACGACCTTCAACCGGGCAGGCCCGCGGACGATGGCGGCGGCAGGCAGGCCTCGCCGGGCGGGATCCTCTCCTCCAGGCCCACGAGCATCCGGTAGGTCAGGCCCCAGATCACGACGTCGTCCACCCGCAGGCAGGGGAACTGGAGCGTCGCGCCCTCCTGCGCGTAGTCCATGACCGACCGCCGCTCGGCCGCCAGCAGCAGGTCGAGCGGGATCCAGTGCACGCTGCGCACCTCGCTGCCGGGAGCCGGCTCCACGGGACCGTTGACCCTGAAGACGAAGGGCAGGATGGTGAGGCTCACCGGGCGCATGCGGGCCATGGCCCGGACCTCGTCCAGCGTGCCGAGGCATTCGGCGCCCGACGCGAGGTCCACCCCGATCTCCTCCGCCGTCTCGCGGATGGCCGTGGACCTGAGGTCCTGGTCGCCCGGCTCCGCGCGGCCGCCGGGGAAGGCCATCTGGCCGGACCAGGGATCCTGCGGGTGGTCGGCGCGCCGGATGAGGAGGATCTCCAGGCCGCCGCGGCCCTCGCGCAGGATGAGGGCGACGGCGGCGCGGGCGGCCACGGGCTCGGTGACGCGCGCGGGCGGGCGCGCGGCCAGCGCAGCCTCGATCCGCGCCCAGGTCAGGCGTTCCACGGGACGATTCTATCGCGCCGGGCCCGGCCCCTTCGCCAGCGCGAGCAGGGCCTGCGCCTGCGTCAGCCACAGGAAGGCCATGTTCGGCGCCAGCTCCCCGCGCAGCAGCATGGCGTCCACCTCGTCGGCGCGGAAGTAGCGCAGCTCCTCGATCTCCTCTTTCTGCGGGCGGAACGATGCGAGGGGCACGTCGGTGCGGCCCGCGTAGACCGCCACGTGGTAGAGGACGTTGCGCAGGCCGCCGCCTGGGGCGTGGCGCACGTCGCGCAGGTTGAGGTGGAAGGCCACGCGCCGCAGGACGGCGACCTGGGCCAGGTCCGCGGTGGACAGGAGCGATGCGAACTCTGCCGAAGGGGAGGCCAGGCGGACCCGCGAGGACGCCGCGTCCGAGAACAGCTCCTCGCCCGCCTCGCGCACGAGAGTGGCGTCGAAATCCTCGCCCGCGCTGACGTGTCCGCCCACGGACTTGTCCCAGAGGCCGCCATTCTCCTTGTCGCGCGGCCGGCGCTGCAGCAGCACGCGCCCGCGGCGGTCGAACACCAGGGCGTTGACCGCGCCCACCGCCAGGCCGGAGGCCTTGGCCGCGCGGCGCGGGCGGGCCTCCACCACCGTCCCCGCGGCGTCGTAGACGTTCAGCAGCTCCTCGGCGTGCTCGTCCATCCCTGCGATTGTAACGGCGCCCTCATGGCCGCGATAATGCGGGATGCCGATGCGGTGGAGGGACCGCACTTTCGAGTTCAAGACCCCGCCGGAGCAGCTCCCCGTGGTCCTGGAGCGGCTGCGCGGCACGCCCGCGCGCGTGGAGGAGAAGATCCGCGCGCTCTCGCCCGCCGTCCTCACGCGGCGCGACGGCGACGCGTGGTCGATCCAGGAGCACCTCGGGCACCTGCTGGACCTGGACGAGCTCCACCTGGGACGCGTGGACGACTTCCTGGCCGGGGCGGAGACGCTGCGCGCGGCGGACATGCAGAACAAGAAGACCCACGAGGCCGACCACAACCGCCGCGAGGCCAAGCACCTGGCCCAGGACTTCCGGCGGGAGCGGCGGCGCTTCGTGGAGCGTCTGGAAGGGATCGAGCCCGCCTTGCTGTCCCGCACCGCCATCCATCCCCGGCTCGGACAGCCGGTGCGCATCGTGGACATGGCCTGGTTCGTGGCCGAGCACGACGACCACCACCTGGCCCGCATGACGGAGCTGCAGCGGATGTTCGCCCCCGCGTCCTGACGCCTCCGGGCTTGCACTTTATTGATCCCAACTTGAAGTTACTTGACATCAATATTGTTCAGGTGTACCTTAACGTTCTTAATGGGAGGTGGGCCTGAGCGAGGCACCGAAGATTCCGGCCTGGCTGGCGGTCCTGGACGACGAGGATCTCCAGTTCCTGCGGCGGTTCCTGGTCTCCTCGGGCTCGCTCAAGGCGATGGCGGAGGAATACGGGGTCTCGTATCCCACGGTGCGGGGGCGCCTGGACCGCCTGATCGCCAAGGCCCAGGCGGCCGAAGACCCCAGGATCACCGACCCGTTCGAGCGCAAGCTCCGCGTCCTGGTGGCCGACGCGCGGATGCCGGGGGGGCTGGCCAAGGAGCTGCTGGAGGCCCATCGCGCCTCCACGGCGAAGAGGAGGGAGCCGTGACGGAGCCGTGGTTCGATCCCAATCGGTACGCCTGGGTGTTCGGTACTGCGCTGGGGATCACGGGTGGGATTCTGGGCTCGCTCGCGGGGAGCCTGGCGCCACGCGGCAAGGCCAAGCCGCTCGTCGTGGGGCTCTTCGTGGCCACGCTGATGGCGTGCGCGGTCCTGCTGACCGCCGGGGTGGTCGCCCTTCTGCAGGGCCAGCCGTACGGCGTGTGGTACGGCCTCGGCTTCCCGGGCCTCCTCGGCCTGGCGGTCATCGGGGGGCTGCTTCCGCTCGTCCAGCGCCGTTACCGGGAAGCGGAGCAGCGGCGGCTCAGCGCCACGGACCTCGGCTGATGTCTCGACGGCGTCACCCCTGGGTCCGGCGACTTGCCGCGCTGACGGCGGCCGTAGTGTTGGCCGCGCCGTTGTCCATTTCCGCGGAGCGCCGTCGCTCCGAATGGACGGAGGGGGACGTGAGCCGCGGCGCGTTGCTGCAGGCCATGAACGAGCAGCGCGCGAGGCGGGGGCTGCCGCCGCTCCACCGCAACGTGCGCCTCGACGCGGCCGCGGGCGACCGCATCCGCGACATGTTCGAGTACCGCTACTTCGACCATGTCGCGCCCGACGGGACGGAGCCGTTCGTGTGGGTCCGCGACCGCGGGTACCGCTACCTCAGGGTGGGCGAGAACCTCGCCACCGGCCAGCGCGCCGCCCGCGAGGTCGTGGAGCAGTGGATGGGCTCGCCGGGGCACAGGGCCAACGTCCTCGGGAGCTTCGAGGACACGGGCATCGCCATCGCGGAGGGCTCGCCCGCGGGCCGGCTTCTGAAGCTCAGACCACGGCCGGGTCCTCGGGCGTGCCGCTCCACTTCGTGAGGTTCTCCGCACCCTCCGCGGTACGGCGCTGGACCAGGGCCCGTGAGCCTGTTGCCGGAGCTCCTGAAGTAGCGCGCCGCGGCCGCTCAGCGCGGGAAACGCGCCAGGACGCGGTGCATCCTTTCCGTGAGGGCGAGGGCGTCGGCGTAGGGGCGCTGCCACATGTTGCGGCCGAACACGAGGCCGGCCGCGCCGCTCTCCATGTACGTCCGGGCCTTCTTCAGGAGCGTCGCGTCGTCCTCCTTGAGCCCG
>DAINRN010000038.1:5035-8608 GCA_036741815.1 Acidobacteriota bacterium | reverse complement strand
CGCCGAGCGCACGACGCGCCGCAGCCGCCCGGGGAGGTCCTCGCGCAGCTTGCGGTAGGGCTCGGGGCAGCGCTCGTTGCAGTCCCTGGGCTCGTGGAGCTTCACCACGTCGGCGCCGATCTCCTCGGCCACGCGCGCCGCGTAGTCGATCGCGTAGACCGTGCCCTTGCCGCCCTTGGCCTCGATCGCACGGCCCCGCGGGTAGGACCACACTACGAGGGGCATGCCGAACTGCTCGCACTCCGCCCGCACGCGCCCGACCTGGCGGATCTCCTCGTCCTGCCGCGGCGAGCCCACGTAGAGCGTCACGCCCACCGCCTCGGCGCCCAGGCGCACGGCATCCTCGACGCTCGCGAACAGCGGCGAGCTCGCGTCCCCGTCGTCGGGGATGTTGGTCTTGCCGTTGAGCTTCAGGATCAGCGGCACGCGGCCGGCGTAGTCGGCCATGTGTTTCTCGGCCAGGCCGACGCCGAGGGCCAGCGCTGAGTATCGCCCTTCGAGGGCGAGCCGGAACTGGAAGCCGGTGTCGAGGGCGGCGGGGTTGGGAAAGAAATCGGAAGGCCCGTGCTCGAGCCCCTGGTCCAGGGGCAGCACCAGCAGCGTCCCGTTGCCCGGACCGTGGCCGTAGAGCAGGCGCCAGAGGCGGACGCGCTTGCCATGGCCCACCGAAAGGCAGGAGAGGCTTGAGCCTTGACTCTTTCGTTTGCCTTCGTTAGCCTTCATACGGTTATGTTTATAGCGACCAGGCCGGGGCGCTGTCAACCGTGACCGGCTGGGCCGAAGACCTGGCCGGGCTCCGGGAGTGGGCGCCGCTGCTGGCGCCGGGTGACGCGGAGCGGGTCGCTCGCGGCTATGGCCATACGCTGCGCGAGATCCTGCAGCAGCCCGAGACGTGGGAGGTCACGGGCCGACAGATGGCTGGCGCGCATGCCCGGCTCGGCGAAGCTCTGGCCGCGGGCGGGATTCGCGACGGCGGCTCGCTGGCCCTCACGGGCTCCGGAAGCTCGCTGTTCGCGGCCGAGTGCGTCACGCTCCCGGTGCAGGCCTCCCTCGGCACCTTCGTGCAGGCGCTGCCCGCGGGCCTGCTGCTGACCCACGCCGCGGCCTGCCTGCCGGCGGGCCGACCGTTCCTGCTGGTGTCGCTGGCCCGCTCCGGGAACAGCCCCGAGAGCGCCGCCGCGGTGGACCTCCTGCTCGAGGCTCGGCCTGAGGGCCGACACCTGATCCTCACGTGCAACGGTGGCGGTCGGCTCGCCACGCACTATGCCGGCGATGAGCGCGTGCTGGTGATGGTGCTGGACGAGCGCACCAACGACAAGAGCCTGGTCATGACCAGCAGCTACACGAACCTGGTCGTGGCCGCGGGTGCCCTGGGCCGGCTTCGAGATCCGACGGGGCTCGAGCGACGCACGGCGCTCCTCGCGTCCGTGGCGCGCGAGGTGGTGCGCGGCCACGGCGATGCCCTGGCGTCGTGCGCGCGCGGCCGCTTCGGCTCGGCCGTGTACCTGGGCACCGGTCCTGCCCTGGCCGGCGCCCGCGAGGCGGCGCTGAAGATGCTGGAGATGACGGGCGGCCGCGTCGGCGTCCTGGCGGAGAGCTTCCTGGGGCTGCGCCACGGCCCGATGTCCGCCGTCCACGACGACACGCTGGTCGTCGCGTTCCTGTCCCCCGAGCCGCAGGCCCGCGCCTACGAGCTGGACGTGCTGCGCGAGCTCGGCCGCAAGGGCCTGGGCGACGCGCGGGTGCTGGTCGGCGAGGAGCTTCCCCCGGAGCTGGTTCGCGACGGAGACGTCGGCGTGAGCCCGCGCGGGCTCGACGCCCTGGCCGAGGATGCGGCGGCGGTGGTGGACGTGCTGGTCGGACAGCTGCTCGCCTTCTTCCGCTGCCGGCATCTCGGCGGCAAGCCCGACGCGCCCTCACCGGCCGGCGTGATACAACGCGTGGTCGAGGAGTTCGCGATCTACAGGTAGGCCCCCGCGGTGAAGAAGGTCCTCGTCGTCGGCGAGCTGAACGTCGACCTGATCCTCCAGGGCTACAGCGCCTTCCCGGCGCCGGGCAAGGAGGTGCTGGTCGACGACTTCGTGATGACCCTCGGCAGCGCCTCGGCCATCTGCGCGGTGGGTCTGGCGAGGCTCGGGGCTCCCGTCGCGTTCCTCAGCAAGGTCGGCCGGGATCCGTGGGGCGACTACTGCGTCGCATGCCTGGCGCGCGCCGGAATCGACGTGGAGCGCGTGGAGCGCGACCCGGGGCTCAAGACCGGCGTGACGGTCTCGATCTCCTCGCCGAGGGATCGCGCCCTGGTCTCTTTCCTGGGCGCGATCAGCGCGCTGACGGGCGCGGACGTGCCGGAGGCGGCGTTCGCGGGCATCGACCATCTCCACGTCTCGTCCTACTACCTGCAGCAGGGGCTCCGGCCGGACCTGCCCGCGCTGTTCGAGCGCGCCTCGCGCCGCGGCCTCACCATCTCCCTGGATCCCGGCTTCGATCCGCAGGAGAAGTGGGGCCCGGAGATCCGGGACGCGCTGCGCAACGCCGACCTGTTCTTTCCCAACGAGGTGGAGCTCGAAGGCCTCACCCGGCTGAGGGATCCCGCGGCGGCGCTCCGCGCTCTCTCCAACGGTCGCACCCGCGTGGTCGCCAAGCTCGGCGCGCAAGGCGCCCTGGCCCTCGAGGCCGACGCGCCCGTGCGCGTCCCTGCGTTCCCGGTGACGCCGGTGGACACCACCGGCGCCGGCGACTCCTTCGACGCCGGCTTTCTCGAGGCGTGGCTGCGCGGGCGGTCGCTGACCGAGTGCCTGGCCCGGGGCGCGGCCTGCGGCGCGCTCTCGACGCGCGGCGCCGGTGGCACCGCCACGCAGCCCACCTCCGCTGAGGTCGACGCCCTGCTGCGGACCCGGGCGTGATCGTCGTCGGCGGCTTCAACACCGCGGTGGACCGTTTCCTGACCATCCCCGCGCTACGTGCCGGCGCCGTCAACCGCGCCCAGGGAGCGCGGGCGCTGCCCGGCGGCAAGGGGCTCCACGTCGCCCTGACGGCGGCGACCCTGGGAGAGGCGGTTATCCTGGTGGGGCTGCAGGACGCGCTCCACGCGGGCTGGCTCGCCGATTTCCTGGGCGTGCGCGGCGTGGGCTTCGCCGGCGTGGACGTGGACGAGATCCGGACCTGCATCGCCCTGCGCGACGAGGCCGGTGTCATGACCGAGATCCTGGAGCCGGGCCCGGAGCTGGACGCCGACGCGCAGCGTCGGCTCCGCTCACGCTTCCTCGAGGCCGCGGCCGGCGCGCGGCTCGCCGTGCTCTCGGGCAGCTTGCCTCGCGGGCTGCCCGAGAGCACGTACGCCGACCTGGTCGACGCCCTCGCCGCTTCGGGCCTGCCCTCGTTCCTGGACGCCAGCGGCGACGCGCTGCGGCTCGGCTGCGCCGCGAAGCCGGCGCTGGTCAAGCCCAACCGCGACGAGGCCGTCGAGCTGGTCGGCTTCCCGGTCCCGGGCGCGGACCAGGCCCTGGTGGCCGTGCGCTCACTGGCCGCCCGCGGGCTCGGCCGCGTGGTGCTGTCCCTCGGCGAGGCGGGCGC
>DAINRN010000038.1:0-5025 GCA_036741815.1 Acidobacteriota bacterium | reverse complement strand
GCTCGCGCACGTCGGCGTCGGCGTCCTTCATCAGTGCGGTGAGCGCGGGCGCGGTGGTGTCCTGGGATGGCCGCGTTGCCCGCGTGCGCGCGCCCCGCGTCGAGGCGAGCAACACGGTCGGCTCGGGGGATTGCCTGCTCGGCGGCCTGGCCGTCGGCGTGGCCCGCGGGCTCCAGCCCGAGGACATCCTGCGGCTCGGCGTCGCGTGCGGCGCCGCCAACGCCCTGAGCGAGGAGACCGGCGTGGTGCGGCGCCAGGATGTCGAGCGCCTGTGCCCACAAGTGGTCATCGAATGGCTCGATTGAGATGAACATGAATGCCCTCCTCGCGTGCGCATTGCTGCTCGTACCTCCGGTGGCGGCCCAGGGGCTCGGGCCCGCCCGCGTCGACGGTGACGGCATCCGGCTGGAGTTCGACGCACGGATGCGGAGCCGCGTGGTCGCGAGCTTCGCGAGCGAAGCGGCGCTCGGCCCTTTCGAGGAATCCGAGACGCTGCTGACCGCCGCGGGCGCCCTCGGCGACTTCGCCCTCGAGAGCCGCGAGGAAGGGGCAGTGAAGGACGCGCTCGGCGAGGGCCGCCGCGTCATCCTGACCGGTCACGCCGGCCGGATCACCAAGCGTGTGCAGGTGACCGCCTACGCCGGCCGGCCGCGTTGGCTGTTCGTGACGGTGCGCTACATCAATGAAGGCGACGCGCCGGTGGCTGTGACGGGCTGGACCAGCCACCGCTACGCCTTCGAGGCGCTGCCGGATCGCCGGGAGCCGGCCTTCTGGTCGTACCAGAGCGGCAGCTACGAGAGGCGGCCCGATTGGGTGTTGCCCCTCACGCGCGGCTTCGCCCAGCAGAACTTCCTCGGCATGAACGCCTCCGACTACGGCGGCGGCACGCCGCTCGTGGACGTGTGGCGGCGCGACGTCGGCCTCGCGGTGGGCCACGTGGAGCTCCAGCCGGAGCTCGTATCCCTACCGGTGCGGAGGCGGCCCGACGGCAGCGCGGAGGTCGCGCTCAGTGCGCGACACCCCGCCACGCTGAGGGCTGGCGAGGGACTCGACACCCTGAGGAGCTTCGTCGCCGTGCACCGGGGCGACCACTGGGACGCGTTGCGCGCCTACAGCGGCGTGATGCAGGCCCAGGGAGTGAGCATTCCGGAGGCGCCCTCCGAGGCTTTCGAGCCGATCTGGTGCGCCTGGGGCTACGGACGCGACTTCACGCCGAAGCAGGTGTTCGAGACGCTGCCGGTGGCAAAGCGGCTGGGCTTCCGCTGGGCGGTCCTGGACGACGGCTGGCAAGTCGCCGAAGGCGACTGGGTCCCGGTCGCGAGCAAGTTCCCCGCGGGCGAGGCGGACATGAAGGCGCTCGTTGACCGCATCCACGAAGCCGGCCTGAAGGCCCAGCTCTGGTGGTCGCCCCTGGGCGCCGATCCGGGCTCGCGCACCGACCGCGAGCACCCGGACTGGCTGCTGCGAAACCAGGACGGCACGCCGCGCAAGATCACCTGGTGGGATGCGAACTACCTGTGCCCGGCCCATGGCCCCGTACGCGACGACGCGGCCGCTTTCGCGAGGAAGGCGCTCGGCGAGTGGGGCTTCGACGGGCTGAAGATCGACGGGCAGCACTTGAACGCCGCGCCGCCCTGTTACAACGCCGCCCACGCCCACACGGCGCCGGAGGCCGCCGCCGCCGGCGTCCCGGGCTTCTTCAAGGCGATCTGGGAGGCGGCCCAGGCCACGAAGCCGGGCGCCCTCGTCGAGATCTGCCCGTGCGGCACCGGCTACTCGTTCTTCACCCTGCCCTACCTCAACATGGTGGTCGCCTCGGACCCGGAGAGCTCGTGGCAGGTGCGGCTGAAGGGCAAGACGCTGAAGGCCCTCGTCGGCGACCGCGTCGCCTACTTCGGCGACCACGTCGAGATGAGCCAGGGCGGGACCGACTTCGCCTCCACGTTCGGCGTGGGCGGCGTCATCGGGACCAACTTCGCCTGGCCGGGGGCGCCGGGGAAGAAGGACAAGACGCTGCTGCTGACGCCCCGGCGCGAGGAGCTGTGGGCAAAGTGGACCCGGCTCTACGAGGAGAAACGCCTCAGCCAGGGCGAGTACGTGGGCGGGCTCTACGACATCGGCTTCGACCGCCCCGAGGCCCACGTGGTCCGCAAGGGCGGTGCCCTCTACTACGCGTTCTTCGCGAAGCGCTTCGCCGGCCGGCTCGAGCTGCGCGGCCTGGAGCCGCGGGCCTACCGCGTCACCGACTACGTGAACGGCCGCGACCTCGGGCAGATCCAGGGGCCCCTCGCGCAGCTGGCGGCGCGCTTCGAAGGATCCCTGCTGCTCGAGGCCGTGCCCGCCGACCCGGTGGCCTCCGACACGCGGGAACGGAACTGGACGCACCGAGTTCGTATCGGCGCCTACGGCCTGGAGGGGAAGGACCCCGCGGCGATCGTGAGCGATGCCACCGCGGGTCATGTCTTCGGCATCGAGGTCGACAACGACGTCACCGGCCGCTACGAGAGCTTCCTGGATCCGGACGAGAAGCTCGCCGCCATTCGGGATCTCGCGACGAAGGCCCACGAGGCCGGCAACCGCGCGTTCGTCTACATCGCCGGCACCGAGTGCATCACCAAGGACGCCGACAAGGCGGCGCACACGCTGGCCAAGGACCACCCGGACTGGCTGCAGCGCAAGATCACGGGCGAGCCCGCGTTGTTCACGAGCGGCGCCGCCTTCTGGATCGCCAAGGGCGAAGAGGACGTCTGGATCTCACCCTACGCCAAGGCATGGCGCGAGCAGTTCATGACCCGGGTGCGCCAGATCGCGGCCACGGGCATCGATGGCCTCTACGTGGACGTTCCCTATTGGATGACGCATTTCGACGGCTGGGAGGACTCCTGGGCGAGCTTCGACGATCACACCGTGGAGGCCTTTCGCGAGAAGACCGGCCTCGACGCTCGTCGCGACATGAGGCTCGGCGACTTCGCGGACCCGCACTTTCGCCAATGGGTCGATTTCCGCATCGAGACCATCACCGAGCTCATGCGCGAGATCGACCGAAACGCCAAGTCGGTCAACCCGAGGATCATGACCATCCCCGAGATCTATCCGGGCATCGAGCGCGAAGCGGTGGTCGTCGGCGCCGACGTCTACGAGCTGTACCGGGTGACCGACGCCATCGCCCATGAGTACGAGTTCGGCGGCGGCGACCACATGGCGACCTCGCGCACGCCCCTCGACTGGTTCCGCTACCAGGTGGGCATGCACTCCTTCCGGGCCTTCGCCGAGGGCAAGGCCACCTGGATCCTCAACTACTCCTGGGACGGCGACCCGGACATCGCTCCTCCGGAGCCGATGATGAACCTCGCCATGTCCCTGGTCATGGCGGGGGCGAACTTCTGGGACGCCGCCACCCACGTGATGTCCGGGTCCAACGACCTCCCCACACGCAAGCGCATCTTCGAATGGATCGAAGGGCACGAGAGGACGCTGTACCTGCCGCGCGAGCCCGTTCATCCGATCGGAGTCTATTTTTCGCCCACGACGCGCAACTACTCTCCGGAAGCGTTCCTGCGCTCCTACCAGGGCATCCTGATCTTGTTGCTCCAGAAGCATCTGGAGTTCCAGATCGTGACTCCGCGGACGCTCGCGGACTTTCGAGGGGCGACGCTGATACTCCCCGATGTGAGCGTGTTCGGTGAGGCCGAACGAAGCAATCTCCGCGCGCAGCTCTCCAGAGGCCTACGACTCGTCGTCACGGGAACGGACGCGACGGAGCTCGAAGCCTCGCAGTCACTGGAGCGGTTTGCGGAGTGCCCCGGGAAAGCCTATCTGGATGAGCTGGAGAGGAGCTTCGAGAAGGCCGATCCGTCCACAGCTCAGTCTTTCATCGCGGCGCTCGCGCCCGATTCGACCGTCCGCATCGAAGCGTCCAAGTTCGTCGCGACCCAAGTGGCGCGAGTGGGCGGGAAGCTCCACGTCTTCTTCGCCAACTTCGAGGGCCTGGTTCCTGGGCAAAACGCCGTTCAGACGCCGCAGAGAGGAATCCGCGTCAGCGTCGCGGCGGGCTCCGGCGGCAAGGCCTGGTTCCTTCCCTTCCTCGGCGAGGCACAGGAGGTCCAGGGCCGGCGCGAGGACGCCGACCTCGTGTTCACTCTCCCCGACGTCCAGAAGGGCGCGGTCGTGTGGTTCGACGGCCCGATAGATCGCTGATCGAGCGCCGCGAGGGTCACCGGGCACCGCGCCCGGGGGTGGAGGCCTCGAAGACGAGGGGCCGGAAGGCCTTCGGGTCGTGGAAGCTCGGTACCGAAGGAGCGGACCAGGCCGCGGAGACAGCGTCCTTCTGCGGATCACCGGGCCCGCCGGGTCTCTCGATCCGAAACACGTTGAAACCCCAGGCGTCTCCGGGTTTCGGGGGCAGAGCGACCCCACGGGACGAGGGGAGGGGGCGGAACCCGCTCCAGGGGAGGAAGGCGGTCGCCGTCCACCCTGTCGTCTTTCCCGCCGCGTGTCTTCGGGGGTGGACCCGGGTCTCGAGCCCCGCCAGGTTCCAATCGATGTGCCCCACCTTGTCGGGCCAGGGCGAGGCCATCCGCAGGTCGCAGACGACGTTCGCGGGGTTGATCTCGAGCTCGTAGTAGTCTCGGCCGCTGCGGTCCAGGTCGATGAAGATCTCGACCACTTCCTCTTCCCACAGCTCGTCGTCACGGTGCGTCATCGTGTGCCAGGGATCCGGGTCGGTGGCGTCGAAGCGGAGGTGCAGGCCGTCGTCGTCCCAAAGAGCGCGAAACACAGTTTCGTAGGGGCCTGGACCCCAGGAGATCCGGGCTGCCCGGCTCCACGCGTCTTCTTCGGCGGCGAGGAGGGCCGGCCGCGACGCATCGGTGCGGGCCACCCGATACTCAGGCGGCCCCGACGCGGCCGCCAGGGGAGCGAGCAGCAGCGTCGCAAGGGCGACGCCAGCCGCGGCGCTCACGAGCGAAGCCCCAGGAGACGCTCGGCGTTGTCGTGGTAGACCTTCTTCAGGATCTCGCTCGGGAG
>DAINRN010000037.1:3231-12599 GCA_036741815.1 Acidobacteriota bacterium | reverse complement strand
CAGCGCGGTCACGCGGTCCAGCAGGAGCGCGCCGCCGCGGTGGGGAACCAGGGCCTCGATCGCGGAACGGTCGAGAACGACGCCGTCGCCCGCTGGCGCGAGTCGGTCCTTCTCCGCCGCCTTGAGCACGTCGGCCACGTCGTCAGGGATCGACCACTTCATCGGCCGCCGCCCCCCGTGTCCGGGAAGGGCCCGGGGAGGGCGCCGCCCGTGAGGAACGCGAGCGGGTCCACGAGCGACCAACCCTCGTCGACGACCAGGACCTGTCCGGTCACGGAGTCCATGAGGCCCGAGCAGAGCGCCACGCAGGCCCGGGCCACGCCGCGCGGGTCCTGCACCGCGCCCGGGGCGCGCTCCTTGACCGCGTCGATGGCGGCGTCCCCCGCGGTGGCCCGGGAGCTGGCGGTGTCGAGGAGCCCCGGCCGCACGGCGTTGACGCGCACGCCTTCCGCCCGCAGCCGCACCGCGAGGTACCGGCAGAGCGTCTCCAGCACGGCCTTCGAGGCCCCCGCCAGCTCGTACCCGGGATGGCAGACGTCCGGCCCGTCGCTCGATATGGCGATCACGTACCCCGGGTAGCGGCCCAGGACCTCGCGCGCCGCCTGCACGTGGTCCACGAGCGGCCAGGCCGAGTACGAGAGCGAGAGGTCGAGGGCGCTCTTCTTGAGGTCGGAGAGGTCCCTCACGACCTTCGCGAAGGCCACGTTGCTCACGACCACGTCGAGGCGGCCCGTGCGCTGCTTGATCGTCGCCATGAGCTCCCGCACGGCCGCGCGGTCGCTGACGTCGCTCTCCACCACGTGCGGGGCCGGCGCGCCCGCGGCCGCGAACTCGGCCAGGAGGTCCGCCTCGCGGACGCTGCCCCAGCGGTGGGTGAGAAACACCGCGGCCCCGGCCCGGGCGAACTCCATCCCGATGGCCTTGCCCAGGCCGCGAGTCCCCCCGGTGACGAGGACGGTGGACCCGTCGAGGGCCACGGGGATCACCGGTCCGCCTCGCCGACGGGGTCCCGGGGGTAACGCTCGGCGATGAGCCGGGAGGTAGCGCCCAGGGCGAAGAGGGCCTCGTGGCTCCGGCGCTCCTCCGCCAGCGCGAGCAGGAGGCGCTCGCGGCGGCGCCCCGCGAGCATCGACTTGAGGGCCAGGAGGGCCTCTCGTGGGACGCCGGCGATCTCCTCGGCCAGATCCAGCGCGCAGCGGCGGAGGTCCGCCTTCGGCGTCACCGCGGGAAAGCCCGCCGCCTTCAGCGCCCGGCCCTTCACCAGGCGTCCGGTGAACAGCAGCTCGTGGGCCAGGCGCGGCCCCAGCGCATCCTCCAGCAGCACGGTGGAGCCCATGCCCGGCGTGAAGCCGAGGGCCATGAAGTTCATGCCGTAGAGGCCTTCCTCGGCCACGAAGGGCAAGTCCGACAAGAGCCCCAGAGCGAAGCCTCCGCCGATGGCATGGCCCGACATGACCGCGAGCGTGGGCACGGGGATGTCGAGGACGACGAGCGGCAGCTCGGCCGCGTACCGCGGGACCTCGCGCCCGGCGTCGGGGCGCAACAGCGAGGCCCGGCTGGCCCCCGCGCAGAAATACCGGGACCCGCCCTCCAGCAGGACGACGCGTGCGGAGGCGTCGTCCTTCACCGCCGCCACCGCAGCCGCGAGGCGGTCCATGAAGTCGGCCTCGATGTAGGGCTCGTCGTCGGAGGCGAGCCGGATGGAGACGATGCCGGGGCCTGCGGGCTCGCGCGGCATGGCCGCGGTCACAGGAACATCTCCCGGATGCCCCCCGCCGCGTGGAGGGTCTGGCCGTTGATCCCGGCCGACCGCGCGGAGCACAGGAACAGGACCAGCGAGGCGATCTCCTCGGTGGTGGGCAGGCGCTTGAGCGGCGACGCCTCCACGAAGCGGGTCCGCGCGAACTCCGGAAGGTGCGTCGTCATCTCCGTGTCCACGTAGCCCGCGGCGACCTGGTTCGCGCGCACGCCGTCCGTGCCGTGCTCCCAGGCGATGGCCTGCATGAGGCCGGTGACCCCGCCCTTGCCGGCGGCGTAGGCCGAGGCGCCGCGCGGGGAGCCGTATTGCTGCAGCGAGCCCATGAAGACGAGGCTGCCCCCGCCCCGGGCCACGAGCTCGCGGACCGCGCGCCGCGAGACCAGGAAGGCCCCGGTCAGGTTCGTGGCCAGGAGCTCGTCCCAGGTCTCGGTCAGGCAGGACACGAGGAGCTCCTCGCGGCTGATGCCGGCGTTGCTGACGACCGCGTCCACTCGTCCGAGGGCGGAGAGCGAGCCGTCGAAAAAGGCCTCGACGTCCGCCTCCCTGGACACGTCGGCCCGGAGGGCGACGAGCCTGCCGCCCGTTGACCCGCTCGCGGCGTCGGCGGCGAGGGCCTCGTCAAAGGCGCCGTCGCGGCTGCAATAGGCCACGTCGGCGCCCCGGGCCAGGGCGGCCGCGACGATGGCGCGCCCGATGCCGCGCGATCCGCCCGTGACGAGCACCGCGCGCCCCTCGAGGTCGCGCCCGCTCACGCGGGCTCCTCGTCCGGCCACGGGGCATTGCCCGCCAGGAAGCGGCGGATGCGGGCCTGGGTCTCCGGCCGGGCCAGGAGCTCGGCGAGCCGCGCCGCCGCCGCTTCCTCGTAGGCCGGCGGCATCGGGAAGTGATCGGCCAGCAGGGCCTTGAACGTGGCCACCGCGTGCGGGTCCATGCGGGCCAGGCGCCGCGCCTGCCGGGCCAGGGCCGCCTCCGGGAATTCGCTCACCTCGTCCACCAGGCCGATGCGGAAGGCCTCGTCGGCGGAGAGCGGCTCCCCGCCCAGGGCCAGGCGCCGCGCGCGCGGGATCCCGATGCGGCGCGCCAGGGACGGGAACACCATGGCCGGGATCAGGCCCAGGAGCGTCTCCGGCAGACCGAAGGTCGCGCGCGGGCTGGCCAATACCACGTCCGCCGCGGCGGCCAGCCCGGCGCCCGCCCCCAGCGCGGGGCCGTCCACGAGTGCCACCACCGGCCGCGGGTCGCGCTCCAGCGCGGCCAGCAGGGCGGCGAACCGCCGGGGCCGCGCCTCCTCGGCGTCGTCGAGGGCCCCGCCCTCGCAGAACACGCCGGCCCCGCCCTCCAGGACCACGAGACGCGAGCCCGTGCCCGACCCGAGCGACTCCACCAGGCGGTCGATGTCCGCCCAGGAGAGGACGCGCGGGAGGGCCACCCGCTGGATCTTGGCCGGCACGGCTTCAGCTCCGCGCGTAGCGGCGGTAGTGGTCCTTGACGCCCTCGAGGACGAGCAGGCCGCTCCCGCTGTACGCCTCCTCGAAGTGCCCCGCGGGGGTTTCCCGCTCCGGGGTGAAGTCGGGGCAGAGGGCCTTGGCTTCGCGCTCCAGTACAATTCTCTCGTAATCCGTCAGAGAGAGCGGGCGGCGCGCAGCCAGGTGCGCGCCGATGCGGCGCGCGCCCACCACCGATCGCGCGGCGTCGCCGAGGCTGCCCGCGAAGAACTCCGCGCAGGAGCCCGAGCCGTAGGAGTACATCCCCACGCGCGCGCCCGGGCGGGGTGCCGGGTCGGAGTCGACGAGCGCGGCCAGGCCGGCGTAGAGCGTCCCGGAGAAGATGTTCCCGGTCTCCTCGCAGTAGCGCAGCGAGGGCTTCACCATGCGGTCGAAGCTGCGGCCGGCGCCGCCGTTCCGGTCCGCCTCGGCCCCCGATTCCGCGAGCAGGACCTCGTGGGCCTTGCGCACCAGGCACTCCTTTTTCAGGACCGGGAGGACGGTCGCAAAGAATCGCTCTTCGTCGAAGTCTTCCTCGAGCGGCACCTCCCCACGCTGCGACCGGTAGTGGCCGTATGCCAGCTCGAGCAGGTCCAGGTAGGCTCCCAGCGACAGGACCTCGTCCACCCAGTGCCCGGTGGCGGTGGGCCGGGCGGTGTCGTAGACCTCGCGGGCGGCGTAACCGCTGGCCAGGTCCAGGGCCAGGACGCGCGGCTCGGTCGACACCGACATCGCGACTGCTCCCGTTCCCGGCGTCAGCTCGGCGGGCTCGCCGAACTGGTTGCCCGGCAGGTCCGTGGTGACGACCAGGGCCTTCTTGCCGGGCGCGGCCTCCGACCGTATCCACGCACACGCGAGCTGCAGGGACGCCGTGCCCCCGTAGCAGGCGTGCTTGACCTCCAGGTTGCGGCACCGGCTGGTAAGCCCGAGATGCCGGTGTACGTACGAGCTCAGCGGCTTTCCGTAGTCGAGCCCGGACTCGGTGGCCACGATGAGCAGCTCGAAGGCATCCGGGCCCACGGCCTCCACGAGCGGCAGGGCGGCATTCACCGCCAGCGTCACGGGGTCCTCGCAGAGCGGCGCGATGGAGCGGCGGCGGATGCGCACGAGGTCCATGTATCGCGATGTGCCCCGGGCGGCCGCCACCTCGGCGTTGTCCACCGACAGCGTGCTGCCGTACAGGTTCATGTCATCGATGCCGACGGGGGCGGACGCGTGGGCGGGGCTCGGGCTCACGATGGAGGGCTCCTTGGCGGTGGGGATGCTAACACGGTGGTGCGGGCTCCGGCTCGCGAGCCGGCCGGCTCAGAACTGGTAGTAGACGAACCGCTCGCCGACCGGGACCGCCCCGAAGAGCACGAGGTAGAAGAGCGCGGCGAAGGCGACACCCCGGGCCCACCCGGGCACCCGGTTCCAGGCCCCGCGCCAATCGGTGTAACGCCCCGCGAGCTGCACGGCCGCGAAGAGCGCCAGGAAGACGGCGAGAGCGGTGAGGCTGGGCTCCCCGAACGTCTCCCAGGGCCGGGTGAAGAGCGCGGACCAGTAGACGACGGCCGTAGAAACGTCCGGGCAGAAGAAGAGCGCCATGAGGAGCAGCGTGTAGACCCAGAAGACCAGGGAGCCCAGCATGCGCAGGGGGCGCAGGCGGGCCTGATCGGCGGGAGCGGGCCCGTTGATGCGCCAGAACACGTACGCTCCGAGGGCGAGGCCGTTGCCGATCCCCCACAGCACGTAGTGCCAGTGCGGCCCGTGCCACAGACCGATGAGCGCCGAGGGAACCAGCAGCGACAGCGCCGGGTTGCCGGGCATGACCGTGAAGACGTAGTCCCGCATCCAGGCGGTGAGGCTCGTGTGCCAGCGCTGCCACAGCTCGCCGGGGTTCTTCGACGAGAAGGGGAAGTCGAAGTTCCTGACGATCTCCACGCCAAGCATGCGCCCGCTGCCCCGCGCGATGTCCGTGTAGGCGCCGAAGTCCAGGTACAGGGTGATCGGCATGGCGCAGAGGCTGAGCAGCAGCTCGTAGCCGTCGAAACCGGCCGGTCCCATGAACTTCGGATAGAGGAAGGGGGTGAGGCGGTCCGCCAGGCACAGCTTCTTGAACAGGCCGATGAAGATCAGGCCGATCCCGCTCGTCACCTGGTCCAGACGGAAGCGCTGCCGCACCGCCAGCTGCGGCATCAGGTGCTCCGCGCGCTCGATGGGGCCGGCCACGAGCTGGGGAAAGAAGCTGACGAAGGTCGCGAACAGGATCAGGTCGCGGGTCGGCTTCTGCCGCCGGCGGTACACGTCGATCGTGTAGCTCATCTCCTGGAACGTGTAGAAGGAGATGCCGGCGGGCAGGAGGATGTCGAGGTGGGGGATGCGCAGCCCGGCGCCTCCGAGCAGCATCTCCACCGTGTCCAGGGCGAAGTTCGTGTACTTGAAGTAGCCGAGGAGGCCGAGGTTGGCGGCGATGCTCAGCCCCAGGAACAGCCGGCGCCGGCGGGCGTTCTCGCTGCCGTGGATGGCCAGCGCGGCGAGGTAGTCCATGAGGGTGGTGAACCCGATCAGGTAGGCGTACCAGGGCTCCCAGTAGGCGTAGAAGACGTAGCTGACCAGGAGCACCACGGTGATGCGCGCGCGCCACGGCAGCAGGTAGTAGACGGAGAAGGTGCCCAGCAGGAGGACGAGGTACTCGAAGCTGACGAACGTCACGAGGCCTTGTCCGTCTCCAGGCCTTCCAGCAGGGGACGCACGCGCTCGGCCAGTGCCTTGGCGAACGTGAGGTGGCCGTCATCGGCCAGGTGGAGGTTCTGCCCTTCCAGGAACTCCGTCCAGGGCACTACGTCACCCATGCTCCAGACCTCCTGGCCCGCGGCCTCCAGCCGGCGGCGCAGGAGCTCGGGCCCTTCGCCGGGGTCCGGGACGAGGAAGTAGTGCGGCTGGTAGACGAAGACACGGTGCCGCGGCTGCAGGCGGGCGGAGGCCTCCAGGAACATCTCGAGAAGCGGCTCGGTCGGCGGAGGCGGCAGCCGGCGGGCCACGGGCTGGGCCTGCAGCCGCGAGCGCCGGGCCCGGCCCGAGAGGAACCAGGCGGCCCATTCCCCCTCCGGAACGAACGGCCGGAACCAGGGAAGCTGGATCTGGAGGTACGACACGGGCAGGTCGCGGAACCGGTAGGTGGGCCAGCCTCGCGCGAAGAGCGCGCTCACGGCGGTGATCGGGCGGAGGTAGTGCGCGCGGAAGGCCGCGGGCACCTGGTCGCGGTACAGCCAGGCGGTGTCCACGACGTCACCCGGGAACATCGAGAGCGGCGTGGGCTTGCCTTGCCACAGGTAGTCGGCCTCCTGGAACCAGCCCGGGTGGAACACCGCCACCACGACGTGCGGCCGGAGCGCCTGCGCCCGCGCCAGCAACAGCACGGCCTCCGGGACGCGGTTGGGGCCGTAGGACCAGTTGATGACGCGCACGGGTGGGCCCGAGCGGCCCTCGTTCAGGAGGTCCTGGAGGCGCCAGGGATAGATGACCGGCTCCGGATACTCCGGGCCGTTGCCCTGGGAGTTGGAGAGGAGCAGTACGCGGACCTCGGGATCGCGGGGAGACCCCGTGGCCTGGATGTAGTTGTCCCAGTCGCGGCGGAGGTGCGGGTTGCGGCCGTAGCGCTTCCCGGCGACGAGCGGCTCGTGGATCGCGCGCGGCAGCGCGGCCTCGGCCATCGCGATGACCAGGACCGCGCCCAGCACGGGCGCGGGGAGACGCCGGAGGGCGCTCACCCGTCCGTTCAGTGGCCGCCGCCGCCCGGGGTCAATGGCGGCCGTGCGCTCATGGGGGCCGAAGGATAGTCCTGGTGGGAGGACCGATCAAGGCCCAGCGCGTGCTCTGAACGGCGGAGAATGAGGTGTTCCTAGACACATCGTCAGCGAAAAGACCTTGACAGGGGCAGGGCGCGGGGCATATCGTTCGACCGCGTTTCGCTCCGAGAAACCAGGAAACCGGCACCCGGTTCAGGCAGCTGGGTGCCCGTGGTGTCAAGAAGAAAGCAATCAAACGTATTGGTTTCTTCGCGGGGGCCTAGACTCGATGCCACGTTATCTCGCTTTTTCGGCATTGGTCGTTCCAACGCGAATCAAAGGAGGCGGGAGATGAACCGCTTGATGTTTTTCCTTGGCGTGGGCGCCTTGGCGGCGGCCCTCGGCACGCCGGGAGCGTTGATGGCGGCGGACCGGTGGGAGAACAACGACAACGGCCCATGGCAGCCCGGGTTCACCGACAATGAGATGACGCCCGGCTCCGTCCAAGAGCACGACATGGAAGGCGCGGACGAGGACTGGATCATCCTCAGCCAGCGACCCTACAGCTCCTACGAGGTCCGCGTGGACGGAATGAGCGATGGGCTCACCCTCACGACGGGCTCGGGAGACATCCTCGCGGTCGACCTCGTCGAGAGCGATGGGACCGTCGTCGCCACGGGCTACAACATGAACCCCGTAGCGGTGGACCGGCGCATCACCTTCTCGAACGACACGGCCACGGTGAACAACGACCAGCAGATTCGCATCAGCAGCGCCTTCTGCAGCCCTGGTTGCAGTGCGGCGGGGAGCGGCTACACCATTCGCCTGTTCGACACCACCTACAATGTCTCCCGCTTCAACAACGCCGGGAGCCAGACGACGGTCGCGATACTGCAGAACAGCCTGGACAGCTCGGTGAGCGGCACCCTCCATTTCTTCAATCCATCGGGGACCCACCTGGCTGGCCAGTCCGTCAGCATCAACGCACACGGAGTCTCCGTGGTCAACACCCCCGGTGTTCCCGGCGTCGCGGGTGTGGCCGGATCGATGATCTTGACGAACACCGGCGGGTACGGGGGCCTCAGCGGCAAGGCCATCGCCCTCGAGCCCTCGACCGGGTTCACGTTCGATACGTTGATGACCTCCAGACCTCAGTAGTGCGTCTCGGCTGGAGGCGGGAGGGCCCGACCCGGGAGGATTCGATGCTTGGCCCTGGTCGGGCCTTGGTCGTGTGGCTGTTGGCGGCGACGGCGGGTCTGGCGATGGCCCAGGACAGGCACCAAGGGACGCCCGCGGGGTCCGTGCAAGGGCAATCGTCGGTTTCGCCGAGCAAGTCCTCGCAGAGACACTACGTCACCGGGACCCTGGTGGCATTCGACGTCGAGAAGGGCACGATCACCTTCAAGGACGAGTCCGGAAAGCGCCTCACCTGGCCGATCGAGGTGCGGCTGGCCGAGTACGCCCGCACCTATGCCGCGATGCGCCTGCAGACGCTGAAGGAAGGGGACAGCGTGGCGGTCATCTACGCCGGGAACGCAGGGGAGGAACCCCGCGTCTACGACGTGAGGCCTTTCAAGCGGCGCAGCGCCGGGCGACAAGGCTCCGAAGGCCAGGACCGGCCCGCGGCAACCCCGGCGTCGCCGGCGCCTCCTCAGTGATATTGATGTAACGGGCCCGCTGACGCGGGCGAATGCGGAACGCGCATCGGGCTGGGGGCGAACCCCCAGCCCGATCCTTTTCAGCTGCTCATCGGCCGGAGACGCGGCCCGCGAGGCGTTCGAGCGCCTCTCGGGCCCGCGGAGCCTCTCGGGAGCCGTCGTTGGCCACCTGGCGATAGCTCTCCGTCGCCTCGGCGACGCGCCCCCTCGTCTCCAATAGCCGCGCCAGGTGGAACCGCACGTCGCTCCGGGTAGGGGCGAGGGAGAGCGCTTGACGGTACTCGGCCTCGGCCGGTCCCGGCGACCCTGCCTCGCTCAGCAGACGGCCCAGGCGATAGCGGATGTCCGCCGAAGCCGGGAGGGACCTGGCGCCCTGGCGCAGGATGTCTTCGGCGTCGCCCCGGCGGCCCAGCTGGTAGTGCACGAGGGCCGCGTTCAGGAACACGGCTTCCTCCATGCCGGCGCCGGTCTTGAGGGCGGCGCGATACGCCCTGGCGGAGGGCTCGAGCTTCCCGGCCCGGCCGAATTCCACGGCCATGGCCGCCAGGCGTTTGGCGGCCTCGCGCGACTCCCAGGCGTGCGGGCTGCGCTCCAACAGCTCCGCGAACTGAGCGGCCGCCTCTTCAATACGTCCCTGCTTGTCGCACATCTTCGCCAGGAGCATCCGGGGCTTGCGCTCCTCCGGGGCGGCCTCGAC
>DAINRN010000037.1:2601-3221 GCA_036741815.1 Acidobacteriota bacterium | reverse complement strand
GGCGATGCACCTGGTGGGCGTCTGCCACCAGAACGGCCTCGACGGCCCGGCGGAGGGCGTCCTCAGCCTCCCTGTTCCGCCCCAGGCTCTCGAGGACGATCCCCGCGTTCTCGAGCAGCCCGGCCGAAGAGGGGAACGCCAGGAGGCTCGCCTGGAGCAGCTCGAGCGCCTCCCGCTTCTTCCCCTGCTTGAAGCGCACTCGGGCCACGTCGATGTGGTAGGCGACCTCGGCGGGGTATTGATCGCGAAGCTGCCGGAACGTCTCGTAGGCCTCGTCGTACCGCTCCAGCGCCACGAGCAGCTTGCCCGTCTCGCGGCGCGCGGCGACCACGCGGGGAGCCGCTTGCAGGATCTCCTGGAACGCCTCCAGCGACTTCGCGAAATCGTGCTCCGCGGCCAGGGCGTAGGCGCGGGCGACCTTGCCGAGCAGCGGCGCATACTCCTTCGGGTCGGGAAGGTCCTCCGATCCGTCGGTTCCATGCGTGACGCCCGCGACGTAGCCGAGCGCCTGCAGCCGGCCCGCCGTTTCCTCGTCCACCGTGGTCCGCCTGGCGAGCACGTCCCCCTTCGGCGAGACGGCCTTCAGCATCGACCCGAGCTTCTCCATCTCCGCGGACCTC
>DAINRN010000037.1:2139-2591 GCA_036741815.1 Acidobacteriota bacterium | reverse complement strand
CGTGGACCTGATGCCCACGGTCCTGGAGATCGGTAGCGCGTCGCGTAGGGAAAGAGTGTAGGTCGGTGTGCGCGGGGTACTAGTCAAAATCGAAGAGCTCGGGTCGGGGCGCCTGGACGAACAGCCACCCACCCGTCCGCAGCCCGAGCAGCTCCCGCGCCCCCCACCAGAAGCGGGAGGTATACGCCTCGAGATAGGCGGGGCCCGGTGAGGCGGTCGTTCTCCCCGTCACCAGGGGAAGGAGGCTCTTGCCGTCGAGACCGCCCGGCGCCGGCAGGCCGGCGAGCTCCAGGACCGTGGGCATCACGTCCACGACCCGGACCACGGGCTCGACCGTGACCTTCGATGGAAGATATCCCGGAAGCGAGAGGATCAACGGGACGCGCTGGGTGGCCTCGTAGACGAAGAAGCCGTGGGTGGCCTCGCCGTGCTCGCCCAGCGACTCGCCGTGG
>DAINRN010000037.1:0-2129 GCA_036741815.1 Acidobacteriota bacterium | reverse complement strand
CCAGGGCCGCCACCAGGGCGGGCCGTCCGCGGCCGGCGATCGCGGCCAGCAGACGACCGATCTGGGAGTCCATGAAGGCGATCTCGCCGTCGTAGCGCCGTCCCTTGAACCGCGAGGCGAAAGGCTCGGGCGGGCTGTACGGTGCGTGCGGGTCGTACAGGTGGACCCAGAGGAAGAGGGGTTTCGTCCGGTCGGCTTCGAGCCAGGCCAGGGCGCGGTCCACGGTCTCGTCGCCCTTGCGCTGGGGCAGGCCTGCCTCGCCTTCCTCCCCGGTCATCTCGTCGTCGTACTCCTCGAAGCCGCGTCCCAGGCCGTAGCGACGCTCCAGGATGAGGGTGCTCACGAAGGCGCCCGTCCGATATCCCCCCCGCGCGAAGGCCTCGGCCAGGACGGGAGGTGCTTTGTCCAGGACGAACGTGACGTTGTCGTGGATTCCGGTCCGGGCGGGCGTCAAGCCGGTCATCAGGCTCGCGTGCGACGGAAGCGTCAGCGGCGCGTGGGAGTAGGCCTTCTCGAAGACCACGCCGCGGCGGGCGAGGTCGTCGAGCACGGGTGTCGTCCCGCGGTCGCCTCCGAAGGCCCCGATCTTGTCGGCTCGCGTGGTGTCCATCGTGATGAGGACGACGTCCAGGGGCCGTGGAAGCGCCCGCAGGCGCCGCTCGTGCCAGGCCGGGCGCACGACGGGCCAGGTCAGGAGGGCCACCGCCCCCGCGACCGAGACGCCCGCCGCGAGCCAGACGACTCGACGCATCCGCCGGAGGTTAGTCCACCGGAGGAAGGACGATCAAGGCGGCACGCTCTTCAGCCGAAGCTGGGCCAGGGCCGCCCGGGCCCGGGCATGGTCCGGCTTCCGCCGCAGCGCCTCCTCGAGCTGCGCCCCCGCTTCCGCCAGCCGGCCCTGCGCGCGGAGCGCGGTGGCCAGGTCGACGCGGTAGTCGGTCTGGGACGGCATGAGACGTACCGACTCCGCGAGCTGGCGCACGCCTTCTTCGCCCCGGCCCGAGGACACCAAAGCCGCGCCCAGGCTATGGTGGCCAGGGGCCCACTCGGGAACGATCCTCACCACCTCGCGGAATTGGGCTACGGCGGCCTCCGCCTGGCCGAGGCGGTAGAAAGCGGCGCCCAGGTTCAGGTGGGCGGTAGGGTTGTCGGGGATCGTCCTGACGGCATGCTCGTTGAGCGTGATGCTGTCCTTCCACACGCGAACCTGGCGCGATGCCAACACCGCCGAGGCCGTGAGCACGGCGATACCGGCCGCGGCCAGCCCGCGGCGCCCCAATGAGGACGACGCGAACCGATCGGAGAGCCACCAGACCACGAGGACGAAGAGGCCGATGCAGGGGAGGTACGTGTAGCGGTCCGCCATGCGCTGGTTGCCCACCTGCACGAGCCCGATCACCGGCACCAGCGTGCCCAGATAGAAGAGCCATCCCACGGGGGCGTAGGGCGCGCGCCGCGCCCCTCTCACCACCAGGGCGGTAACGAGGCCCAGAAAGGCGGCGGCCACGACCGTCTTGCCGACCGGAACGACGGCCGGGTACGGGTAGAAGACCGCCAGCGGGTCGGGCCAGAGCGCCTTCCAGGCGTATTCGGCGCAGGACACGATCGCATTCGCGAGCCGGAGCAGGAGGGGGTAGCGCTCCACGTCCTGCAAGGCGCCCCCCGCCCGCTGCGCCAGGACCGTGATCACGCTGCAGGCGGCGGAAAGGGCGAAGAAAGGGGCCTTTTCGCGAACGAGGCGGGCCGCGGGGACGGTGGCGGTCCGCCGCAAGGGCCAGTGGTCGAGCAGGAGCAGCACGAAGGGCCAGGTGACCAGCATCGGCTTGGCCATGAGGCCGAGGGCGAAGAGGCCCAGGGCCATCGCGTACCGCCGGGGTCGAGGGTCGCGCGTCCAGGCGGCGTAGGCACCTATCGTCAGCAGGCCGAAGAGCGCGGACAACACGTCCTTGCGCTCCGCGATCCAGGCCACCGACTCCACGTGGAGGGGGTGGAGGGCGAACAAGCCCGCCACCACGGCGCTGCGCCAGAGAGCGCCGGTCGCGCCCCGCAGCAGCGACAGCAGCAGGACGGCGCTCGCGGCGTGGATGGCGACGTTCACGACGTGCGAGGCGCCCGGGCTCACCCCGAAG
>DAINRN010000036.1:0-12619 GCA_036741815.1 Acidobacteriota bacterium | reverse complement strand
ACTGGCGGTTGCTCAAGAAGGTCGAGGACGACCCGCGCTACGACAAGAAGAAGGCCGAGTATCTGCTCAAGTCGTTCGTCGAGCTGCACCCGCACGCGATCGGCGAAAAAGCGCGAATCATGGTCGAGCACTTCGCCGCGAAGGTCCAAGGCGAAATCGCTGGCAAGGCGAAGGCGATGATCGTCACTCGCTCGCGTCTGCACGCGGTGCGGTACAAGCTGGCGGTCGACAAGTATCTCTCGGAGCGAGGTTACCCGTTCAAGGTCCTCGTCGCCTTCTCCGGCACGGTCCAGGACGGCGGGCAGTCGTACACAGAGCCGAACATGAACGGATTTCCGGAGGCGCAGACGGCGAAGACCTTCGAGCGTCCCGAGCACCGGTTCCTCATCGTCGCCAACAAGTTCCAGACCGGCTTCGACCAGCCGCTGCTCCACACGATGTACGTGGACAAGAAGCTCGGTGGCGTGAACGCGGTGCAGACGCTGTCGCGGCTCAACCGGACGCTGCCTCCCGAAAAGAAGGGCACGATGGTGCTCGACTTCGCCAACGAATCGGACGAGATCAAGGCCGCCTTCGAGCCCTACTACGAGACGACGCTTCTCTCCGAGGCGACCGATCCGAACCTCCTCTACGAGCTCCAGACGCGGCTCGGCGCCTTCCCGGTGTACGGCGCGGCGGACGTGGAGGCCTTCGCCAAGGCCTACTTCGATCCGAAGGCGACGCAGGACCGGCTGTACGCGGTGCTCGCGCCGGTGGTCGAGCGCTTCGGGGCGCTTTCGGAGGAGGAGCAGCACGACTTCCGCGGCCAGGTCACCGATTACGTGCGGCTCTACGCGTTCCTGGCCCAGGTGCTTACCTTCGCGGACGCCGATCTCGAGAAGCTCTACGTCTTCGCGCGACACCTGCGCCGGCTGCTTCCCGCCGACCGCGAGGAGCTGCCGCGCGAGGTGCAGCAGAACATCGACATGGAGTCGTACCGCATCCAGCAGACAGGCAGCGGCAAGATCGCCCTGGAGCGCCGGCCCGGCGTGCTCGAACCCGTGAGCACCAAGCAGGGTCACGGCGTCACGCCGGAGGAGCTGGAGACGCTCTCGCGCATCATCGCCGAGCTGAACGAGCGCTTCGGGCTGAACCTCGGCCCCGAGCACCGGGTGACGCTCGGCCAGATGATGGAGAAGCTCGACGACGACGCGGCGCTCGACGCGGCCGCCCGGGTCAACACGCGCGAGAACGTGCGCCTCACCTTCGACCAGAAGGTCGAGCACGTGATCCAGGAGATCGTCGACTCGAACTTCGACCTCTACAAGCGCATCACCGACGACCGTGCCTTCGGCGAGGCGATCAAGAACTTCCTCTTCGACCAGTACCTGCGCGCCCACCGCAACGCCGAGGAGCTGATCAAGGCTGGTGAGTCGAAGACACTGGAGTTCAAGTCCACCCTGCGCTGGAGCCTCAAGGAGGATCAACAAGACGACAAGGGCGTGACGCACGCCGTGCTCAAGACCATCGCCGCGTTCCTGAACACCGAGGGGGGCGACCTCCTGATCGGCGTCGCTGATGACGGATCCATCGTCGGAATCGAGCGCGATCAACTCGAGAACGACGACAAGTTCATGCGGCACTTGGCTCAGGTCGTGCGGAACGGGCTAGGTGACAGAGCCGGAACCTGCATCGACCCGAAGACCCAGATCGTCGAGGGAAAAACAGTGTGCGTCGTAAGCTGCCAGCGGAGCCCGGAGCCGGTGTTCCTGAAATGGAAGGGGATGGAGGCCGTGCCGGAGGGCGACTTCTTCGTCCGGAGCGGCCCTGGCACGGTGAAGCTCTCTCCCGACAGCGCGCGGGAATACATTCGCACGCGGTTTCCAGGGTTTAGCCGAGCAGGGAATCCGGATGCACCATCGAACTGAGCGGTCGAGGACATAGGTAACAGCTCAGTCCGGAGACAGCGGTAACACGTTCTCCGGATCAGCGTCAATACAGCAGGTAGTCCCGCCTGTCGGCCTCGAAGGCGGCGGCGTCGGCACGCTCGTGCTCGTCGTATTCCCGCCAGGGATGACGTCCCTCGGCCCATTCGCGCACCCATGGCCCGCCCGCGATGACGTCGATGGGCAGGCGCTCGGTCTCGTACTCGTAGGGCGGCTGCTTCCACTGGAAGCGGTCCGGGTAGAGGGCGACGATGCCGCGCAGCAGCGCGAGGCCCGTGCGCACCGGGTTGAAGGCCTTCCGGTCCACGGGGTGCACGAAGACGCCCCGGCACAGCCGTCCCGCATGCTTCTGGAAGCCGGGTTGGAAGCCGGTGGGACGGACGTGCGCCCCTTCGCGCCAGCGCGGGTATTCGCGGTCCAGGTGGGCGATCAGCGCATCCGGGTCGATGAAGGGCGCGGCGCACTGCTCGAGCGGGCGGGTCGTTCCGCGGCCCTCCGAGACGTTCGTCCCCTCGAAGTAGACGAAGCCGGGGAAGGTGAGGGCGGTGTCCGCGGTGGGCATGTTGGGCGAGGGCATCACGAAGACGAGGCCGAGGGAATCCCAATAGGCCCGCCGCTCCCAGCCCGCCATGGGCACGACATGGAGCGAGCAGGACCGGCCGACGTTCAAGCGATGCCGCTCGTTCATCCAGCGCGCCATCTCGCCCATGGTCAGGCCGTGGCGCGTCGGCATCGGGTACAGGCCCACGAACGAGCGGTACGCGGGATCGAGGGTGGTCCCCTGGACGGTGGCCCCGTCGATGGGGTTCGGGCGGTCGAGGACGACGACCTCCTTGCCCAGCTCCGCCGCGGCCTCCATGGCGTGGCTCATGGTGTAGGCGAAGGTGTAGATGCGCGTGCCCACGTCCTGCAGGTCCACGACCATCGTGTCCACGTCCGCGAGCATGGCCGCCGTGGGCTTGCGCGTCTCGCTGTAGAGGCTGTGGAGCGGCACCCCCCTCCACTCGCCGTGCGGGGTCTCGATCATGTTGTCCTGGTCCTGTCCCCAGAAGCCGTGCTGCGGAGAGAAGAGCGCGGTCACCCGGCAGCCGAGGTCCGCCTGCCGCTCCAGGAGCAGGTCCACCGTGGACCGGCAGCGCTCGTCCACCGAGGCCTCGTGCACGACGAGGCCGAGGCGCTTGCCGCGCAGGCTCCGCCCTTCCTCCTCGTCCGACAGCAGTCGGGTGACGCCCAGCTGCATGGCCATGGCCGCTTGCCCAACGATATCGCACCTGTGGCGGCGGCCGCCGCGCGCGCGGGTGTATAACGGAATAAGGAATCAGATCGGAGGTAACGAATGGGCATCTTCGACAAGAAGGACGAAGGGGGCGCCGGCGCCGGGACCGCGGGCGCCCAGCAGCTGGCCACCCTCAAGAAGAAGTACCAGTCGGCGCTCGACGCGATGTACCAGCTCAACGTGCAGGTCAAGAGCGTGCAGGTCGAGGGCGGCAAGCTGGTGATCCGGGGCGAGGCGCCGTCCGCGGACGCCAAGAACAAGGTGTGGGACAAGATCAAGGCCGTGGACGCCACGCACTCCGACCTCACCGCGGACATCAGCGCGCCGGCGGGCGGGGTGGGCGGTCCCAGCGGTGCCTCGGTTTCGGCCCCGAGGACCTACACCGTCCAGAAGGGCGACACGCTCTCGAAGATCAGCAAGCAGCATTACGGCGACGCCAACAAGTACATGAAGATCTTCGAGGCCAACAAGGACAAGCTGAAGGATCCGGACATGATCCAGCCCGGGCAGGTGCTGACGATCCCCTGAGGGGCGCTACTTCTTCCTGCCGAAGAGGGCGTCGAAGGCCGCGCGGGCCCCGGCCTCGGTGGACCGGGCCCCGCCCTGACCGGGCCGCCCGATGGCAGAGACCTGGCGCAGCTCGAAGAACTCGCAGAAGTTCGCCTTGTCCTTGTGCAGGACGTAGTCCGCCTGCGGCTCGCGGCACTGGTTGCTCGCGGAGGGATCGAAAAACCGGCAGCTGAGGCAGCACTTCAGGTCCGAGTGGCAGAAGGCGCAGCTGTCGGTGCGCTGCAGCTCGGAGAGCAGGCGGACCTCGCGCCCGCAGTGATGGCAGAGGATCACGGCGCGGGCGCGAAGGCGCCGCGGCCGGCGGGGGAGGCCAGGAAGGCCACGAAGTCGCGCGCGGCGTCGGGTCGGCTGGCCCGGGCGGAGACCGCGGCCTGAACCACCAGGTCGGGGACGTCCACCGTCACCCGCTCCCCGGGCCCGGCGAGGCAGAGGGGAGCCAGCGCCGCCGCCGCCCCCCGGGGTACCGCGCCGTCCGAGGCCTCGCGCGCGCGCTCCGGGGCCAGCTTCTGCACCGCGCGCCGCGCCTCGTAGGCGGCGGGCCCGCCCGCGATCCAGACCTCCACCGCGGCGCGGTCCAGGTCGGCCAGCCCGCGGATCTGGTGCGGGTTTCCTTCCGGGACGACCAGGAGCCACCGGACGCGCGCCACCTCGGCATCGGAGTCCAGGATCGCGGCGCCGCCTTCGAGGGCCCGGGTCACCTCGGCCGCGGATCCCACGAAGACGTCGGCGGGACCGGTGTCGCCCAGCCCTCCCGTCTCCACCACGACCCGCCTCGCCTTCTTCTCGTAGGCGCGGGCCGCGGCCTCGACGCAAGGGGCCACCGCGGCGGTGGCGCGGACGCGCAGGGCGCCCTCGTCCCCCAACCTCGCCAGGGCGAGCCACCACACGAGGAGCAGCACGCTCGAATCCTAACCCACCCGATCCTCGGGCGCGACGGGCCGCGGGACGGGCGCCCCGGCGCGGGACCGAGCCCCCGGCAGGAGGGCCAGGGTCAAGGCCGCGAACAGGACCGTGTCGAGGTAGTAGATGCCGCGCAGGTCCCAGTGCGCGAGCAGCCCCGCCACTGTCGGAGAGATGGCGCCCCCGAAGAGCGCGGCCCCCGAGAAGAACCCGAACGCGGTGGTCCGCACCCCTTCGGGGACCATGAGGCCGCCGATCGTGTAGCAGAGGGTGAGCGAGCCTCCCGAGGCCAGGCCGAGCAGCACGGCCAGGACGAGCAGCCATTCGAACGAGGACGCCGCGGCCATCGGGAGCACAGTGACCGCCCCGCCCGCGAGAGTCGCCACGAGCAGGGCCCGCGGGGAGCGGCGGCCGCTGACGCGGCCGAGCCAGGCCGCGGACAGGGCGGCGGCCACGGAGTACACCGAGATCAGCAGGCCCGTGCCCAGGGCCAGACGCGACGCGGGGACGCCGAGCCGTTGTATGTACAGCGGAAGGATGGGGGTGAAGGACCGGCCGATGAAGTTGACCAGGAAGAGCACGGCCAGCAGCGGCGCCATTCCGGGAACCCGGAGCACCTCGCGGAACGGTGACCGCGGGGCGGCGTGGGCGGGCGTGGCCCGCGGCGATTCCTCGTAGTAGAGGGCCACCAGGACAAGGGCCACTGCGCAGAGGGCCGATGTGGCGAGGAAGGTGGCGCGTATCCCCACGGCGTCGGCCAGGAAGCCGCCCACCAGCGGCCCTACCGCCGCGGACAGGATCTGCGCCGCCTGGATGAGGCCCACCGCGCGCCCCGTCTGCTCGCGCGGGCCCAGCGACGTGGCCATCGAAAGTCCCAGGGGGCCGATCCCTCCGAACAGGCCGACGCCGATGCGCAAGGCGAAGAGCTGCCCGACGTTCGTCACCGCGGCGGAGAGGGCGAGGAGGAAGATGTAGGACGAAAGGGCCCGCAGGGCCATGCGCTTCGCCCCGTATCGATCGGCCAGCCGCCCCCAGACGGGGGCCAGGATCCCGGCCAGCAGCGGGGCCACGCCGATCGAGACGCCCGCCCACAGGGCCACCGCTTCGTCGCCCTGCACCCCCAGCTGGCGCACATAAAGAGGAAGGAAGGGCAGCACGAACGCGAAGGCGGTGAAGACCACGAACACCATGGCGGCGGTGACGTACTGGTTCCGCCGCCACGGATCCGCGGAGACGAGCGGGGTCACGCGGTGAGCCAGACCTCGCCCAGTACGATCCCTCCGCGGACCTCCAGCATGGCGAGCACCGAGCCCGTCGAGCCCAGCGCGCGCGCCCGCGCCGCGGCGCCGCCTTCCAGGCTCACCGAGGCCGGCGGTCCGGCGTCCACGACCACGTCGCGCCAGCGCACGCCGCGGCTCCAGCCCGTGCCCAGGGCCTTGCTCGCCGCCTCCTTGGCGGCGATGGCCAGGGCCAGGGCCCGCGCGCGCTCGGCCGGCGCGCGAGGCAGCCGGCCGCCCTCTTCCGGCCCCATGAGCTTCGCCACCAGGCGGGCGCCCCATCGCTGGAGCGCGCGCTCCACGCGGTCCAGCTCCACCAGGTCCACGCCCACGCCGATCACCACCGCTCGGGACGATAGCACACGCCCCTGGAGCGGCTTGGCGGCCGGGGACGACGGGCATAGAATGCCGGCCGGGCTTTCTGGCCCCCCAAGCGGCCCGAGCGAGAGCGGCGTGGAGACGATCGGAAAGTACCAGATCCAAAGGGTCCTGGGCCGCGGAGGCATGGGGACCGTCTACGAAGCCGTCGACCCCTTCATCAACCGCAAGGTCGCCCTCAAGACGATGATCGCGGGCCTGGCGGACAACCCCGAGCTCAAGGCCCGCTTCCTGCGCGAGGCGCAGGCCGCGGGCGGCTTGCGCCACCGCAACATCGTCACCGTCTACGACCTCGGCGAGGACAAGGGGCAGCCCTACATCGCCATGGAGTTCATCGAGGGCACCGACCTCGAGAAGGTGATCCAGAACCGCGAGCCCCTGACCGTGGAGTGGAAGCTGGACATCCTCCGCCAGGTCTGCGAGGGGCTCGCCTACGCGCACAAGGCCGGCATCGTCCACCGCGACATCAAGCCCGCGAACGTGCGCGTGACCCACGAGGGCGAGGTCAAGATCATGGACTTCGGGATCGCCCACCTGCAGTCCTCGACCATGACCAAGAGCGGCCTGGTCCTCGGCACCGTCCACTACATGGCGCCGGAGCAGATCGAGGGTCAGAAGGTGGACCACCGGGCCGACGTCTTCTCCGTCGGCGCCATCGCCTACGAACTGATCGCCTACAAGCGGCCCTTCGACGGCGACACCATCACGGCCGTCATGTACAAGATCATGCACGACCGGCCCGACCCCAAGGTCCTCCCGGAGACGGAGTACGCGCCGCGCCTGCAGGAGATCATCATGAAGGCGCTGGCCCGGGACGTGCGCGAGCGCTACCCGTCGCTGGACGACATGCGCCACGACCTGGCGGGGATGGTGCGGGCCACGCCGACGCGCATCGGCATGCGCATCGATCCCTCCCTGGCCAGGCCGGCGCCGCCGCCGCGCGCGGCTCAGCCGGACCCGGCTAGGCCGCAGGCGGAGCGCGAGAAGCCGCAGCCCGATCGCGAGAAGCAGCAGGAGATCGCGCGAATGCGCGCGGAGGTGGAGCGGGCGCGGGCCGAGGGCCAACTGCAGCGCGCGATGGTGACGTGCCGCCGGCTGCTGGAGCTGGCTCCCGGCGACCAGGAGGCGGTGGCCCTGGCGAAGCAGATCGAGGGCGCCGCGCAGGACCACCAGGTCGAGCAGCTCTGCGAGACGGCGCTGGGCTACGCCGCCGACGGGGACATGGACCTGGCGGGCAAGATCATGGGCAAGGTGGAGAAGCTCGCGCCGGAGAGCCCGCGCTATCGCCAGCTCAAGGTCTACCTGGCCGAGGAGTCGGCGCGGCGCGCGGCCAAGGACCTGACGGCCACGGCGCAAGACCACCTGGCCTTCGGAAACCTGGAGGAAGCCCGGGCCGCGGCGGAGGAGGCCCTGGCCGCGCAGCCGTCGAACACCGTGGCGCGCGAGATCCGGGACCGGGCCGCGGACATCCTGACCCGGCGCAAGAGCGGGGCGCCGCCGGCCGCCGAGCCGGAGGCCGCGAGGGCCGCGGCCTCGACCGCCGCCACCGCGACGCCGCCGCCCACGGCGGCCCCGCCCGTCACCGCTGCGCCCGCGCCCCCGTCGGACCCGGGCACGTCACCCCGGACGGGCAGCCCGGAGGGCCGGCGCTCCGAGGTGGAGGCCCTCAACAGCGCCGCGCTGAACCATTTCCTCCAGAACAACCACGCCAAGGCCCGCAAGGCCATCGACAAGGCCCTGGCCATCGACCCCGGGAACAAGAAGGCCCAGGAGATGCTCCGCATCCTCGGCGCCCGCGGCTAGCGGCAGCGGGGCCGGCCGCGTATAATTCAGCCGTGATCGCGTGGGTGGCGGTCCTTGGGCTGGCGGTTTCGACCCAGGCCGCCCAGAAGGAAGAGTCGCTGGCGGACAAGGCGGCGCGGGCGCGCAAGCCCGCTCCTGCCGCGTCTCCTTCGGCTCCGGCCAAGGTCTTCACGAACGACGACCTGCTCAACGCGAAGGGCAACGTCGTCGTCCTCCCCGGCCAGGAGGAGGAGACGGGGTCGGGCGCGGAGACGGCGGACGCGGCCTCGAAGCCCGAGCCCACGGAAGAAGAGAAGAGGGCGCAAGCCGGCGCGGCGCTGCAGAAGCAGATCGACGTTCAGGCCGAGATCATCAGGCTCTCCCGCGCGCATATTGCTGATTGGGAGCGGGAGCTGAACGACGTCACGAATTACACCTTCGGCACGCGGCGGGCGGCGCTGTTGGAGGCGATAGACGGAGCCCGGAAGTTCATCGCGGACGCGCAGGAGTCCATCGCGGACCTCGAGGACCAGGCGCGCCGCCAGGGGATCCGGGTGACGTTGCCCTGAGGAGGGAGCTCATGCGTATCGAGATCCAGCGCGTCTCCATGGCGGTCGCCTTCGTGGTTGCGGCGCTCCTGGCGCTTCCGGGGGCGGTGTCCGCCCAGAGCCTCGGAGAGGCCGCGGAGCGCGCGAAGAAGGAGCGGAAGGGCGGGAGCAAGACCAAGGTCATCACCGACGCCGAGCTCCGGCAGGCGGGCGCGGGCCGGCCCGAGGCCCCCGTGACCTCCTCGGAGACCGTCACCGAGGGCGCGGCGGCGGAAGGCGCCGCCCCGGGCACGGCGGCGCCGGCCAAGGCCGAGAAGACCGAGGACGAGGTCCGCGCCGAGGCCGAGACGAAGTGGCGGGCCAGCGTCCAGAAGGCCCGGGAAGATGTCGCACGGCTCAACACCGAGGCCAACACGCTGCAGACGAGCCTCAACGACCTCAGCCAGAACCTCTACGGATCCAACCGGACGGCCACGATGAACCGTCTGGACGAGGTGAAGAAGCAGCTCGCGGCTGCGCAGCAGTCGGTGGCGGATCTCGAGGAAGAGGGCCGCCGCTCGCGCTTCCGGCTGTAGGGATCAGGACCCCTCGACCGTCAACAACAGATCCCGGTCCGCGTTCAGCTCCACCTTGCGCGGCCGGGCCTTTGTCTCCACGGTGAAGCTGCCGCCGCCCGGCTCCAGCAGCACCGTGTGGGTCTCGCGGCCGGCGCCGTGGACGACGGCGATCTCGAGCGGCACCGCGCCCGGCAGGTCCGTGGCCCCCACCTCGACCAGGGTGCGGAACCCGGAGGATCCGGCCTCCGTGCGATGCGCGACGCGGAGCTGCGGCAGCCGCGTCCCGTACACCCACTCCCGGAAGTAGGCCGAGAGGTCCCGGCCCGCGGCGCGCTGCAGGGCGTCCTGAAGATGCTCCGTGCCGGCCTTGGCGAACCGGTGCTCGCTCTGGAACGAGACGAGGGCCCGGCGGAACGCCTCGTCCCCGACCACCTGGCGCAGCATGTGGAAGATGTACGCCCCCTTGTCGTAGACGACCGCGCGGTAGATCTGGGGATCGCCCTTCACGTGGCCGAGGCGGAAGCCGAGGCTCAGCGGGCCCTCCCGGGTCTCGCGGAGCGCCCACTCCGCCAGGCGCCGGAGCACACCGCGGAAGACCTCCTCGCCCAGGTCGTGGCGCACCCAGAGCGCCGCGGCGTACTGCGCGGCCCCTTCCGACAGCCAGCGCTCCCGGTAGTTCTCCCCCGCCACGCCGTGGCCCCACCACTGGTGGGCCAGCTCGTGGGCCAGGAAGAAGCCGGGGATGTCGTTGAAGCCCGCGGGGTCGTCCCGCAGGGCCCGGCGGACGAACAGGGGACGGTCGGCCATGATCACCATGCCGGGCGGGCTGTGGCCTCCCGGCGTCTGGCCCTCGATGGCCAGGAGCGTCAGGGACGAGTACGGGAAGGGGCCGAACTCGCCCTCGAAGAACCGGAGGATCTCCCCCGCGCGCGCCAGCAGGCGGGCGGCCTGGGCCTGGGTGCGGCCCAGGCCGTAGGCCCGGAACACCACGGGCCCCGCCTCCTGCACGGCGACCTCGATGAAGCGGCCCACCGCGAGGGTGATGTACTTCCCGGGATCGTCCTGCCGGAACTCCATGATCTTCCGGCCGCCCTCCACGCGCGCGACGGTGCGGATCCCGCCCGTGATCCCGGTGTACTCCCGCGGCGTGTCGATCCGCACCGTGGCCTGCGCGAAGTCGTCGGGGTTGGCGTACGGGTACCACGCCGTGCGGTTCGCGTAGACGATGACGGGCTCGATGGGGACGTCGTCCTCCGCCGACGGCGCGGGCTCGCGCGGCGCGAACTGCAGGAGCTCGCGCTCCACCGCCTCCGGCTGGTGGGTGCCGGCGTAGCGGACGGTCAGGGAGAACTCCGGGAGGCTCGCCAGCGGCCCCAGGGCCACCATCACGCTGTCCTGGTTGCGCACGCGGAAGAAGAGGTGGTTCCCACCCTCGGCCGAGGTCACCGACAGGACCTGCAGTGAATCGTCGAGCCGCAGGCGCATCATGCTCGACCCGCTCGCCTGGCGGACGCGCAGGGTGTCCTCGCCCGCCACCCCGAAGCGCGAGGGGTCCAGGCGCAGCCTCAGGTCGTGGCGGAGGACGTCGAAGTTCCGCCCCTCGTCCTCGTCGTAGCGTCCCTCGTGCCCGGGGAGCGGGTAGAGGCAGATCTGCCGCCGGCGCCCGCGGTCGAAGAAGCTGATGCTCTCGGCCTCGGCGGTGCTGACGGTGAAGGTGAGCAGGCCGCGCTTCTCGGCGCGGAAGCTGACGGAGGCGTCCCCCACGCCGGGGAGCATCCACCAGGGGGACCCGGGCAGGTTGGCGTCGAGGACGAACGAGAGCTGTACGTTCTCCTCGAAGAACCGCTCGGCGGCCGCGAAGCGGCCCGGCGCCTCCGGGTCCGGTTCCAGCCGCACCGGCTGCAGCACACGGTGCAGGTCGGCGGGGTGGATGCGCGCGAACACCGTGCGGACCTTCTCCACCATCTCCTGCTTTCCGCAGAACTGCCGGAGCTGCTCGCGCTCCGCGGGCGGGGTCGGCGTCACCCTCACGGTGCCCTCGCCGACGAAGACGAGGGCGGTGGGGCCGATGTTGGGCGGGGACATGAAGAGCGTCCCGCGGTCCATCCGCAGCTCGAAATCCGGCAGGCGCAGGGTGAGCCCTTGCGCGCGGAAGCCCCCGGGGTCGAGGGACAGGTGGATGAGCCCCTCAAGGCCGCCCGCGGGCTCGCGGCCCACCAGCGCCCAGCCGGGGGAGCGCCGCTCCACCACGAACATCCACTGCTCGACCCGGGCCCGCGGCTCCGTGATGGTGAAGGCCTCGGCGTTGACCCGGAACGACGGCGTGCCCGGCGGCGAGGCCGGCTTCTGCACGCGGAGGCGGGTCTCGTCTCCGCCCATGTGGCCGGCGGCGAAGGAGGCCTCCGCGGCCCGCGCCTCGGGCGACGGGAAATCCCACAGCTCGAGGTAGGCGGGCGCGTCCCGCAGGGCCCAGGCCCGCTCCGCGCGGGCCAGGAAGGCCGCGGCGTCCTCCGCGGGAGCGTCCTCGACCTGCGCGAAGGCAAGGGCGGAGTCGCGGGGGTTGGCCGCGGCGCCGGTGCCGAGGACCAGGGCCAGCGCGGCCCGGGCCCCGTACGCCCGGGTCACCCCAGCGCCGCCCGGGACGGCGTGGGCTTGATCCGACGCGGAAGCCGCACGGAGAACACGCTCCCTTGACCGGGCAGGCTCTGCACGTCCACCGCCCCGTGGTGCAGCTTGACGATCTCGCGGACGAGGTAGAGGCCGACGCCGGTCCCCCCCAGCCGCCGGGTCATCCCGCCGTCCACCATGTAGAACTTCTCGAAGATGCGCGGGAGGTGCTCCTCGGAGATGCCGATGCCGCGGTCCTCGACCTCCAGGGCCAGCTCGTCCCCGCGCGCGCTGCCGCGGACGGCGACGCGCGTGCCGGGGGGGCTGTACTTCACCGCGTTGTCCACCAGCTTGCGCACCACCTGCCGGAGCAGCCCCCGGTCGCCCTCCATCTCCAGGCTCTCCCCGCTGAACTCCAGGTCGAGGGCCACGCCCTTCCTCTCCGCCGCGGGCCGCAGGGGCTCCAGCGAGGCCGCGGCCAGCTCGCGCAGGTCGAGGGTCTGCACCTGGAGGATGCGCTCCGCCTCCTCCTGCTCGACGCGGCTCACCTCGAGCAGCGTGTCCACGAGGTCGATGACCCGGTCGCAGCTGTCCACCAGGATGCGCATGACGTCCTTGAGTCCCTCCGGCCCGGGGGATCCCGTCTCGGCCAGGAACTCCGCGTACCCCTTGATGACGGTGAGGGGCGTGCGGAACTCGTGGCTGACGTTGCGGAGGTAGCCCTGGCGCAGGTGGTCCAGCTCCTCCAGGCGCCGGTTCGCCTCCACCACCCCCGCCAGGTGCGAGCGCGCGTCCTCGA
>DAINRN010000035.1:12146-12960 GCA_036741815.1 Acidobacteriota bacterium | reverse complement strand
CGTTCCCGCCCGAGCCGGCGCCGCAGACGCCGCCGCCCCTCGACGTGCCCTCCGCCGACGAGCCGCCGCGCAGCGTGCCCGGCCCGGCGCCGGACCTCTCGGACTTCGATCGGCTGCGGGCGCGCGCGCTGGCCATCCCGGTCCAGGGCAGGACCGCACGGGACCTCCACGACAACTTCGCCGAGCTACGCGGGGGGAGGTCGCACGAGGGGATCGACATCCTCGCGCCGAGGGGCGCCGCGGTCGTGGCCGTGGCCGAGGGCACCGTGAAGAAGCTCTTCACGAGCGTCCGGGGCGGCCTCACCGTCTACCAGTTCGACCCCGAGGAGGCCTACTCCTACTACTACGCCCACCTCGACCGGTACGCGGACGGCCTCGCCGAGGGCACGCGCCTGGCCAAGGGCGACGTCATCGGCTACGTCGGGACCAGCGGCAACGCCCCTGCCGGCACCCCGCACCTGCACTTCACGATCTTCCGCCTGGGGCCGGAGAAGCGCTGGTGGGAGGGCACGCCCATCAACCCGTACCCCCTCTGGGCGCTCTCGAGGTAGCGATACGGGGGTTCGGACCGCGCCTGTAAAACAATGCCACGATCCGTTAACCCGCCCGGTTACCTCACTTTCCCAGGAAACCTTCGCACCGCCGCCGTCGTCTTAGCCCCAAAGCGGGACCCTGACCCGGAGGCGAATGAATGCATGACCTGGAAAAGCCCTCCAACGGCGGATCGAAGCTGAAGGAGCTCGTGGACGCCTACGAACGTCGTCTCATCCAGTCGGCGCTGGCCGACACGGGCGGCAACCAGAGGCGGGCCGCC
>DAINRN010000035.1:0-12136 GCA_036741815.1 Acidobacteriota bacterium | reverse complement strand
TACAGCAATTCGAACCCAGGAGCCCCTCATGGATGAGTCCAGATACGTCGTTTCTGAAGGTTCGTTGAAGGAGAGGGTGGAGGCTTATGAGCGGCAGCTCATCGAGTCGGCACTCATGGCCACGGCGGGCAACCAGAGGCGGGCCGCCGCCTCCCTGGGCCTGCTGCCCACCACGCTTCACGAGAAGATGAAGCGGCTGGGGCTGCTGCGGCGGCGGGAAGAGGCTGAAGAGCCCGAACCACTGGCCGCGAACTAGGGCGTCCCCGCCTCCGGCCCGCGGCGCGACTCGTCGAGGCGCCGGCATCCCTCGAGGATGAGCTGGTCGAACCCCTGCCCAAGGCCCTCCCCGGGCCCCGGGTCGACGGGATTGAACTCGAAGCTTCCCGTTTCCCAGGACAGGAAATCGTAGACGGCCTCGGTGCCGGCGCCCACGCTGGAGTCCGCGGACACGATCTCGCCCTCGCGGAACCGTATCTCCGCGACCCGCGGCCCGTCCACGACGCCCAGGATGCCGGTGAGCTGCGTGAGGTGGCACATCTGCAGGATCCCCGGAGCGCCCACCACGTCGATGCCCCCTCCCATGGCCGCGCCCCGCCGCCGCACCCCGAGGTCCGAGTAGCGCTGAAGGATGAGCTGTATCCGCACCAGCAGCTCCCGTATGGGCGTCTCCTTGGAGAGGAAGTCGTCGGCCCCCAGCTCGAGTCCGCGGTAGCGCTGCTTGTAGTCGTCCCAGCCGGACAGGAAGAGCAGGGGCGTCTGGCGGATCAGGCTGTGGCTGCGCACCTGCCGGCAGAGCTCGAAGCCGTCGGCCACCGGCATCCGCACGTCGGTGAGGATGAGCCACGGCCGGTGCTCCAGGGCGATGGCCAGGCCCTCCTGCCCGTTGCTGGCCTCGCGCACCAGGAAGCCCTGGCCGGAGAGCAGGTCGCGCAGGAACCGGCGGAACACCGCGTTGTCGTCCACGATGAGCACGTGGCGCAGCATCTCCGGAAACGACGCGAAGCTCGGCAGCGCGGCCTGGGTGCGCGGCAGCGCGGGGGGGTCGGCGGCCACGATGTCCTCGGCGTGCAGCTCCTGGAACTCGGCGCGCGCCGCGTGCTCGGGCACGCCCCCGGGGGCCTCCACGATCTCCCCCGCCCGCACCAGCATCTGCGACTCGCCCTCCTGGCCCGTGAGCGTGAGGATGCCGCTCTTGGCCTGCTTGCGCAGCTCGTCCATCAGGTTGGCGGGCGCCGCCGACCCTTCCCCCGCCACGAAGCCCATGCGCCGCGAGCGCCCGTCCACCACGTTCTCCACCTTGCGCAGCAGGACCTCGCGGGTGAAGGGCTTGGTCAGATAGTCCACCACCCCGAAGCGGAAGGCGCGCACCCGCTCGTTGAACTCCTGGCGGGCGGTGAGGAACATGACCGGGTAGCGGGCGGTGGTGGGGTCCGATTGCAGCGCGCGCAGCACCGCGTAGCCGTCCATGACCGGCATCATGATGTCGCAGATCACGAGGTCGGGGGACGTGCCGCGCACGAGCTCCACCGCGCGCGTGGGGTCGCCGGTGCCGACCACGCGGTGACCCTCGGCGGAGAGGACGGTGTCCACGAGCGCCCTTATCTCGGCGTCGTCCTCGATGAGGACGATCGTCCGCGCTGTTGCCGACAGGCCGGCCTCCTATCCCGCCAGAGTATGAATCAAGATCGTGCTAGTGTGGCGGCGGCTGCGCGCAATGACAGCGACGAGACGCCCGGCTCCCCGCCGCCGCGAGCGGACGCGCAGGAAGCGGGTGGAGATCCTCCGGAGCGCGGCCGCCGCCTTTCGAAGGCGCGGCTACCACGGCGCGAGCATGGCGGAGATCTCCCGCGCCCTCCGCATGACCAAGGGCAGCCTCTACTACTACTTCAGGAGCAAGGAGGAGATCCTCTACTTCTGCCACGACTATTCGCTGGACATCCTCCTGGACCTGCTCGACGAGGTGGAGAGGGACGGCCGGGCCCCCGACGAGAAGCTCCGGCGCCTGGTGGTGTCCTTCGTGCACATGATCATCGACGAGCTGCGGGGCACGGCCCTGACCATGGACCTGCAGGCCTTGTCGCCCCCGCTGCTGCGCAAGGTGATCGCCAAGCGGGACCGCTTCGACCGCGGGGTGCGCCGAATCATCAAGGAGGGAATGGACCGGGGGGCGTTCACCCGCGGCGACCCCAAGCTCCTGGCCTTCGCGATCCTGGGAGCGGTCAACTGGATCACGCGCTGGTTCGACCCGCGGGGCGCCGCCTCCTCCGACGAGATCGGCCAGACCTTCGCGGACTACCTGCTGGCCGGCCTCAGGGCCTGAGCGCGGCATTCCCGAAACGGCTTGACAGCCTCATCCGCGCAACGGTAGGCTGCAAATCGCCCTCCAATCACGTGCCACCCATGACCCCGCGCGCAGCGTCGGAGCGGATTATTGCGAGTCTTGCCCGTCCGTCGGCGGCGCTCGTCTGTTTGCTGGCACTGGGATCGGGTTGGTCCTCGGCCGACCCCGGGATGCTCGGTGGTGAGATCCCGCGCGTGGTCAACCTCCTGAAGCCGCCCCACGAGGACCTGCGGATCCGGTGGTCGGCCAGGGTCCACGAAGAGGGAGGCGAGTTCCTCATCAGCCGCCAGGGGCTCGGCGGATCGGCCTCGGTGGTGGCGCGCGTGCGCCTTCGCGGCGACGGCCTGTACGAGGTGGCGGAGCCCGGCGCCGCCGGCTCCTGGATCTACAGGCTCCGGTACCGCGACCGCCGCGGTCGCGAGCAGGTACTGGCCACCATCCGCCTCAACGTCGAGACCGTCGACGCCGGGCGCGGGATCCCGGCCGCGGGCGCGGACGGCCAGCCGTTGGCGGTCCGGGTGGCGGCCGACCTTCCGATGCCGGCGGCCGGGGCCGCGTCACCCCCTGGCTGGAGACAGGCCGCTCGGGGTAGTCCCGCCCACCAGCCACCTACGCCGCCACCGTAAACCTGGGCGAGCGCCCATCCCAACATTTGGCAGGTTTCGGAAGCTCGAGTCAGGTTATCGGAGGTTAGGCAATATGAAGGCATCGAGAGTGTTCTTGTCCAGTTGTGCCGTTCTCGCGTTCATGGCGGGCTCGGAAGTGCTGGCCGCTTCGAAGACCGCCGCGAAGATCTCGCCGAAAAACGCCGCGCCGATCGTTCGGCAATTCAAGGTTCCCGGTGGAACCACACTCATCAACCAGGCGCCGAACGGGGTGAACGGCTACTTCGCCGACCCGGACTGCCAGCTGTGCGGTACGGGCCAGCAGTCCATGGCCGACAACTTCGTCGTCAACGCGCCCGGCGGGAGCTTCCAGCTCAACCAGATCGTCGTCTGGGGCGGGTACTTCCCGGGCAACACGCCCAACGCCACCGACGACATCGACATCCTGATCCATAACAACGCTGGCGGTCTGCCGGGACCGACGGTCCTGTTCTCCCTCAGCGGGATCCAGGCCACCAGCCGCGTGGCGACGGGCGTGGTCCTGTTCGGGGTGGACGAGTACATATACACCTTCGACCTGGCGGCCCCGCCGACGCTGCCGAACGGTACCTACTTTATCGAGATTTTCAACAACACGGCCCCGACGCCCGGCGTGGACTGGTTCTGGGAGACGGGCAACCTCGACCCCGTCAACGGCATCGCCTCCGCCGCCTTCGCGTTCGAGACCCCGGGCGTGCTTTGGAATGCGAACCCGGACGACCAGTCGATGGTGCTCAGTGGCACGCCCGTGCCCGTCGAGCTGCAGAGCTTCAGCATCGAGTAGGGGCGTGAGCAGGCTCGGGCCTCAAGGCCCGAGCCTGCCTACCAGGAAGTCGCCGTCCGCAAGCACGAGCCGGGCCGTTCTCTTGAACGGCCCGCGCTCGCCCTCCAGCCGGACCTCGACCCACCGGCCGCCCGTCGAGACCTGCCGAGGCGTGGCCGTGGTGTCCCCGCGCCACAGCGCGCGGCGGCGGTTGCCCTGGAGGTCGGAGAGGGAGGCGGTGACCACGGCGTAGGCCCCGAGGTTCTCCTCCGGGTTGGCGCCCACCGCCACCACGCCCACCTCCAGCCTGCGGTCGGCGCCCGCGCGCGGGTCCTTGGGCCCGGCTGTGAGCCCCGTCTTGCCGTCGTCGTCGGAGTCCACGTAGAGCACGGCCCGCAGCCGGCCGGAGACGGGCGCGCCGTCCTTGCCGTAGAGCGCGCGCTGCACGGGCCGGTCGAAGGTGAAGCGGATGACGAGGTCGGCGCCGTCGAGGGCCGCGTGCACTTCAGTCACGGCCGCCTCGTCTCCGCCCGCCGGCGCGGGCGCCCGGAGGACGGGCGGCCGGTTCCCGAACGAGAAGCTCGGCCCCTGGGCGACGGGCGCGAGGAGTGCCGCCAGCAGCAGGAGGGCCATGAAGACAGGCTAGCACGGGGCTCCGGGGCCGCCGTGCTATCCTCCCGCGCCGCATGCAGGTCACCGATTCCCACATCCACGTCCAGCCCTGGTGGGAGCTGCGGGCCGAGGTCCTCGACGTGATGACGCGCGGCCGCAGCGACGTGCCGGAGCTGCAGGCCATCATGAAGAGCCCAGAGCGGCTGCTCCGCCGGCTGGACCAGGACGGTATCGCCCGCGCCGTCCTCGTGAACTACCCGAGCCCCGACCTCATGGGCTTCACCGCGCGCGTCAACGAGTACGTGGCGGAGTACTGCAAGGCGGCCCCCGACCGCCTCGTCCCCATGGGCGGCGTGCACCCGCGCTTCGCGGAGGACGCCGCGGCCGAGGTGCGCGCGGCCGCGGAGCTGGGCGTGCGCGCGCTGAAGGTCCACCCGCCCCACATGGCGGTGGAGCCCAACGCCTACCTGCACGGCCTCGACGCGCTGCGCGCGATCTACGAGGAGGCCCAGCGCCTGCGGCTGCCCGTCATGATCCACACCGGCACCTCCGTCTTCCCGGGGGCGCGCAGCCGGACGGGTGAGCCCATCGCGGTGGACGACGTGGCCGTGGACTTCCCGGACCTGAAGATCGTGCTGGCGCACGGCGGCCGGCCGCTGTGGATGGACCAGGCCTTCTTCCTCGTGCGGCGCTTCCCGAACGTCCACATGGACGTGTCGAGCATCCCGCCCAAAGCGATCCTGCGGTACTTCCCGCGGCTGGCGGAGGTGGCGGACAAGGTCCTGTACGGCAGCGACTGGCCAGCCCCGGGCGTGCGCAGCATGGCGGACAACCTGCGCGACTTCCGGGCGCTCGACCTCCCCGCGGAGGCCTTCACGAAGATGCTGGAGACGAACGCGCGGGCGGTGTTCGGCTGAGGGGGGCGCGGGCGGGCCCCACGGGCCCGGTCAGACGCCTCAGGTCCCTCCGTACCCGATGGTGACCTTCCCGTCCTCGACGATCACGGGGACGTTCCGCTGCCCCTTGGAGTGCCGGAGCATCTCGTCGAGGTCGCGGGCAGACTTCTTCACGTTGCGGTAATCGACGGCGTAGCCCTTGCCCGCGTACGCCTCACGGGCGTCCGAGGTATACGGTCAGGTGTCCTTGCCGTAGATGACAACGGCGCGCGCGGTGGGCATGAGCGATTATAACGGTCAGCGCAGGACGCGCAGGTCTCCCTGCAGCAGCGTGGTTCGGCTTCTCCACGCGCGCCCAGAGTTGGACCGCGTCTCCTCGGGAAGACGGGGTATTCTCTAGGGACCGATGCGCGGGACCATCCGGGCCATGACCATCGCTGCCGTCTGCCTCGGCGCGGACGCGCGGGCGGACGTGTGGGACGACCAGACCGTGAACGACGACACCAAGGCCAGCGCGAACGAGCTGGCCCACCGGTCGGACCAGGTGCACGACCTCGCGGTGCGCCCCGGGCCCACGGCGGACGAGGACTGGTACCGGCTGAGCATCAAGCCGTACTCGTCCTACGAGGTCGTCGTGGACGGCGTGTCGGGCGACGTCGGCCCGCCGGTGCAGGTGGACCGGGTCTTCGCCGACGGGACCGTCTTCGGAACCGCGATCCCCATCGGCCTGGGCTTCGCCCGGAGCATGAGGGTCCACAACCCGAACCCCTTCGTGGTGGAGGACAAGTTCATCCGCGTGAGGAGCGGCGGGTGCACCACGACCTGCGCGCCGAGCGACCAGTACCGGCTGCGCTTCTACGAGACCACGGTAGCGGTGCCCCGCTTCAACGACGCGGGCACGCAGGTCACGGTCCTGCTCCTCCAGAACCCGACGGACGGCGTGATCACGGGGACGGCGTACTTTTGGGACTCCGCGGGGACCTTGCTGGCCGCGCCTCAGTTCACGCTCGCCGCGCGCTCGACCCTGGTCATGAACACGTCCACGGTTCCGGGGCTGGCCGGAAGATCGGGGACGATCACCATCGGCCACGACGGCCGCTACGGGGAGCTCTTCGGGAAGACCGTGGCCCTCGAGCCGGACACCGGCTTCAGCTTCGATACGCCGATGGACTATCGTCGCTGAGCGGACGCCTGCGATAAGCGGTAGTGACGGGCGCTTCCACCCCCCCGGGGGGCACGAAACCCCGCAAAAAATGTGATTGACATCGCCCTGGGAAAGAAGTAGAAGAGAGACTCCCTCGTGAACCAAAAGGGCGATTTTTAGGAGGCGGGCGATGAGCTTGAGGAGGACTGTCGCGCTGGTTGTAGGCGCCACGGCGGTGGTGGCGGGCGTTTCCATAGGTGCCGTTCAGAAGCCGACACTCAGCTCTGGCCAGCCGGCGGTCCAGAAGGCGGCACCGCTTGCGCCGCTGAAGGCGCCCGCGGGCACCGAGCCGCTGTTCCGCGGCGACATGATTCCGGACCTGGGTCTGGGTTGCTCGAACAGCGCGGGCACGGCGGGCGGCCCGAACGATTGGGCCACCCGGGTCACGCCGACGCTGCCGGCCGCTCCCTCCTGGGGGGCGGTGTCGACGACGTACAACATCTTCAGCTTCGTCTCGGGTCCCACCTGGAACCTGATGGCCTGGAACAACACGCCGACGATACCCGGCACGGTGATCGCCACGTGTCCCCTCGGCGCGGGGAGCGGCACGACCGGCAACCACACCATCGCGGTGGCGGCGGGCTGCCTCACGATCCCGGCCGCATCGGGCCCGACGTGGTTCTTCGGCCTCAGCCAGGGCGCGGACCTCAGCGGCGTGCGCATCGGCATGGATAGCAACGGTCCGATCACCCCGAACACGGTGTTCCTCCGGGCCCCGGGCTGCGGCATCGCCGCCTTCGCCTCGGTCGAGTCCATCGGGTTCCCCGGGAACTGGGTGCACCGGATCATCGCGGACAACTCGGTGCCCGTCGAGTTGATGGACTTCGACATCAGCTAACGCGCTCCCTGGGGTAGGACACCTTCTCTGGACGGGGTCGGCGGCTCGCCGGCCCCGTCCGTTTCTTTCCCCCCTCTTTTTCCCCCTATGGAATTCCGGTATGGTTGCGCCGTGACCCGGCCGCTTCGCTTTGCACTGCCCGCGCTTCTCGCCTGCGCCTGCGGCGGGCCCGCCCCTTCGCCCGACGCCGTGGCCTCCTTCAGGGGCGGCGAGGTCCTCAAGGCCGAGCTGCAGCGGGTCGCGCAACCGCCAGCGGCCCCGGGCCAGGCGGAGGGTGAAAAGCCCGCATCGGATTGGCGCAGGGACGCCCTGGAGTCGATCGTCGTGCGCCGCGTCCTCGCTCCGGAGGCGCCCTCTTCCGACGGCAAGCTCCAGGAGCGGATCGACCGCATCAGGATGACCATCCTGGCGGCAGCGCTCAGCCAGGAGCTGGGGTGGAACAGCCTCACGGCCACGGACGAGGAGGCCCGCGCGCAGTACGACAGCCATCCCATGCACTACGGCGATCCGGAAAAGATCCGGTTCCAGCACATCTTCCTCCGCGCCGAGGCCAGGGAGATGAGCGAGGCGGAACGGGATGCGGTCCGGAAGCGCCTCGAGAACATCCGCAAGGAGATCCTCGCGGGCGCCGATTTCGACGCCATGGCCCGCCGGCACTCGCAATCCTCCGACTCCCAGTCCGGAGGCTGGAGCGGGTTGAAGCGCGGCGAGAAGGTCTTTCCGGCGTTCAGCGACACGGCGTGGGGGCTGCGGATCGACGAGGTCAGCCAGGTCGTCGACACGCCTACCGGCTTCCACCTGGTCAAGCTCAAGGAAAAGAGCCCCGTCAAGAACCGGAAGTTCGAGGACATCAAGGAGTTCACGCGGAGGCTGGCCGTGACCACCAAGCTGCAGGCGAAGCAGCAGGAGTTCCTCCAGGAGGCTGGGAAACGGCACGGGCTCGTGCGGACATACGAGCGGCTCGAGGACCCCATGATCCAGGACGACACTCCCCTCCTGGTCGTGGGCTCCTCGTCCCTGACCATGAAGCAGCTCGTGGAGCGTCTGCCTCCACCGCTCCTGGAGCACCTCTTCAACGGCTACTTTCCGACCGTCCACCGCTTCCTGGACGGCGTCGCCGTGGAGGAGGTCCTCGTGCGGGAGGCCGAGGCCCGCGGCATCGGGCAGCGGCCGGTGATCGTCGAGAGCATCCGCTTGGCCACCGAGGAGGCCCGTTCCCAGGCGGCGCTGGAAGAGAGGCTGAAGCGGACGGTAAAGGCGCTTCCGGAGAAGGAGCTTCGCGACTTCTTCACGCAGAACGAGAAGCGCTTCTACACCCTTCGGACCTGGGACCTCGACGTGATCCTGTTGAAGCCGATGCCGAAGGAGAGCCTCTGGAAGGTGTTGAAGCGCGGGGAAGCGCTCCAGAAGCGGATCGCGGCGGGCGAGGATTTCGCCGCCCTGGCCAAGGAGCACTCGCACCACTACACGGCCCGCGTGGGCGGGCGCATGGAGTCTCTCACGGACCAGGACATCGCCCAACGCGTCCAGTCCACGGCCAAGTTCCGGCGGATGCTGTCGGCGCTCAAGGACGGTGAGGTGGGCCCGGCCATGGTGGCCGAATGCTACGACCCGGATCGCCTGGTGTTCGAAAACACGGGCGCGCTCGTGGTGCGCCTCGTGCGCGCCCACCCGCCCGTCCCCCAGACCTTCGAGCAGGTCAGGGCGCTCGTGGAGGAGAACTACGTCCGCCGGCACCACCAGCGCCTGGAGGCGGAGGCGAAGAAGACCGTCCTCGACTCGGTCGCTTTCCGTGTCCACTCCGAGCGCCTCCCGCCGCTCTGACCGCGCCTTTGGCGGGCGCCCGCTCGCCATCTGGTGGGCCGTCCTGTTGCTCGGGGCGCTCTCCGCCGGCTGCCGCGCACGCAGCCGTCCCGACGTCCTGGTCATCACCCTCGACACGACCCGGGCCGACCACCTGGGGACCTACGGCTATCCGCAGCCCACCAGCCCGGTGCTCGACGCGCTGGCCGCGGAAGGCACCGTCTTCACCCAGGCCTACACGACGACCCCCATCACCCTCCCCGCCCACTCCTCGATCTTCACGGGGACATACCCGATGTTCCACGGCGCGCGGGACAACACCACCTATGTCCTTCGGGACGACGTCACCACCCTCGCGGAAGTCCTCTCCTCGCAGGGTTACGACACGGCGGCCTTCGTGGCCTCCTTCGTGGTGGACTCGCGCTTCGGGCTGGCCCAGGGTTTCGGGCTGTACGACGACGACGTGGGCGCGGAGTGGTCGCGGGACGAGCTGGAGGCGCGGACGGCGCACGCCTTCGGGTTCGCGGAGCGGAAGGCGAACCTCGTCACCACCGCGGCCAACCGCTGGATCCGCGGGCCACGGAAGCGTCCCTACTTCGCCTGGCTCCACTATTTCGACCCCCATCAGCCCCTGAACCCGCCGGAGCCCCACCGCAGCCGCTTCAGCGACGGATACGACGCCGAGATCGCCTTCGCCGACGAGCAGATCGGGCAGGTGCTCGCCGCGCTCAAGCAGCGCGGGACCTACGACGACACGCTGATCGTCGTGGTCGGGGACCACGGCGAGTCCCTGCTCCAGCACAGCGAGGTCAGCCATTCCCTGCTGATCTTCGACAGCACGATGCACGTCCCGTTGATCGTCAAGCTCCCCGGCCAGGAGGCGCGGGGCCGCAGGGTCGAGGCCGTCTCCTCCGTGGTGGACGTGATGCCCACGATCCTGGCCGTCCTCGGCATCGCGGCCCCGGGCGACGTCCAGGGAAAGTCCCTCCTTCCCCTGCTGAAGGGCGGGCCCGCCGACGCGCGCAGGCCCATCTACATGGAGTCGATGCTGCCCCGCCTGGCCTGCGGGTGGGGCGAGCTCCGGGGGATCCGCGTGGGCGGGGAAAAGCTCATCTGGGGACCGAAGCCGCGCCTGTACCGCGTGGCCGACGACCCGGGCGAGGTCTACGATCTCGCCGCCCGGGAGCCGGAGACGGTGGCCCGGCTCGAGAAGGACCTGCGCGGCGCGCTCGCGACCTGGTCGCGGCCCCCGTCGGCGGCCTCCCTCGCCGCGCCGGATGCTCAGACCATGCAAAGGCTCGCCGCCCTCGGCTATGTCGCCGGATCCACGGAAGCGGCCCGCGGGATCAAGGAGTCCCTCGAGGACGTGCAGGGCCGTACGGACCCGCACGACAAGCAGAGGCTCTTCAACCTCTGGGCGTCGGCGATCGACGACATCCGCACGGGCCAGATCCTCGAGGCCATCGGCAAGATCGAGGACGTCCTCTCCAACGATCCCAACAACACCTCGGCCTTGACGACGCTGGCCGGCTTGTATCTGGAACAGGCCAGGAGGCCGGCGAAGGCGATCGAGCTCTACGAGAAGTCCCTGGCCATCGACCCTTTCCAGGAGGAGGCCCAGTACTCCATGGCCCGCATCGAGCGCGCGCGGGGCAACCTGGCCGCCGCTCTCGAGCACGGCAGCGCCATCTTGAGGTTCGAGCCCCGGTCGGTCAGGGCCTTGACCGAGATGGGCCTCATCGTCCAGGCGCAGGGGCGGGCCGCGGAGGCGCAGAGCTACCTGGAGCAGGCGCTCGCGGTGGAGCCCGACCACGCCCCCGCGCTACTGGCCCTCGGCGCCCTGCACGGGAGAGCAGGCCGCCAGGCGGAGGCCGGCAAGTACCTGAAGCGGGCGCAGAACAAGGAGCCGAACCATCCGGCGGTGCTCTACGACGCGGCCATCTGGTACCTCCAGGAGGGCGACGTGAAGGAGGCGCTGACCCTCTTGCAGAGGACGGTCGCGCTCAAGCCCAACGATCCCGACGCCAATTACGTGCTCGGGAAGCTGCTTGCCGAGCAGGGACAGACCGCCCGCGCCAAGATGGTACTGGAGCGTGCCCGGGCCCTGGCCTCTACCCCGGATCGCCGGCAGAAGATCGACGAGCTGCTCCAGCCCCTGTCGCCCTGAGGTAGAGGGCAAGAGCCACGAGCGGAGCGGGATTCACTCCCGTGGAGCGAGCGGGGGTTCAAGGGGGTGCGACGCAGCACCCCCTTGCTCAATTAACGATGTTTGCAGAGGCCGCCCAGCGAGCCCTGGCTTTGCGCCATCGTCTCGATGACGCAGTCGCCGCACGTGCCCGACCCCCCCACACCCGCGCACGCCACGTACCGTCCGACCTCGTGGATGTCCAGCAGGTACTGGTTCTCCAGCTTCAGGCTGCACGTGGTGTTGGGCTCGCCGCACTTCACGAGCTGCTCGTTCGGGAAGTTGCCGAGGTCCTGGAACCAGTTCGGGCCGGGGACCCCCTGGTCGGACATCCCGGAAAGGTAGTGGTCGCACGGCACGCGCTCGGGGTCGTCCTCCTTACGCGTGTTGCAGATCAGGGTGTTGGGGAAGCCTGCCGCCTCGCAATACGTGAGGTCGCGGACGGCGGGGCTGGAGTTGAGGATCTTCTTGTTCTTGCTGGGCTCGAGTTGCACCTTGATCCCGAAGCCGTAGGCGAGCTCGAAGGGAGGCAGCGGTGTGCCGCAGGCCGCCGCGAACGGGTTGGCGCTGGGGGTGGGGCTGGGGGCGGGTGGGGGCGGGGTTCCGGGCGCCGCCGGAGGGGCGGCGCTACCGCCTCCGCAGGCCGCCAGGCCGAGGATCAGTGCGAGGGTGAGAACATGACGCATCAAATGACCTCCTGCTCGATCGGTCTCCACCGGACGTTGCGGCGTGCGGACGGCTGCGCCAAACCTACTATTATAATGCCATGGGGGCCGGCGAGGCGAGGTCAAGAACGGGAGCCCTGATCGCGGCCCTCGTGGCCGCGGTGGTCGTGCCCGGTCTCCGGGCC
>DAINRN010000034.1:6673-12965 GCA_036741815.1 Acidobacteriota bacterium | reverse complement strand
ATCGGCGTGACCGCGGCCTGGTCCTCCTCCGCAGTGCGGATCCGGTAGACCTTCTCGACGGGCAGGACGAAGATCTTGCCGTCGCCCACCTCTCCCGTCCGCGCCGCGGCCAGGATGGCGTTCACGGTGGGGGTCACGAAGTGGTCGGAGACGCCGATCTCCAGCCGCACCTTTTCCGACAGCTCCATCTTCACCGTGGTCCCGCGGTAGTTCTCGACGCGCTCCGTCTCCCCGCCGTGGCCCTGGACGCGGTTGATGGTGAGCCCGCGGACCTCGGCCCGGAAGAGGGCCTCGAGGACGTCGCCGAGCTTTTCCGGCCTGACGATCGCCACCACCAGCTTCATGCGCGGCCTCCTTCCGGCTCCAGCTGCGGCGCGGGCAAGGGCGCCGCCGCGGGTGACGCGGCGTCGGGCAGGACGAGGATGGCGCCCTCGCCGCGGGTGTACGCCTCCTCGCCGTGCTGGCTCACGTCGAGGCCCAGGGCCTCCTCCCGGGCCGACGTGCGCAGCGGGACGAGGACGGCCACCAGCTTGAGGACGGCCAGCGTCCCCGCCGCGCTGAAGGCGGCGGCAGCCAGGACGGCCGTGGCCTGCACGGCGAGCTGGCGCGGGTTTCCGAAGAGCAGCCCGTCGGCCACGCCGTTCCAGGACTTCTGCGCCAGCACCCCGGTGAGCAGCGCGCCCACTGTACCGCCCAGGCCGTGGGCCGCGACCACGTCCAGGGAGTCGTCGAGCCGGGTCCGGGCCCGCCAGGACAGGGCGAGGTAGCTCGGCACCGCGGCGAGGCCGCCCAGGACCAGCGCGGCCATCGGCCCCACGTATCCGGCCGCGGGCGTGATCGCTACCAGGCCCACCACGATGGCGGTGGCGCCGCCCACCGCGGTGGCCCGTCCCGTCCGGCGCAGCTCCAGGAGCGTCCAGACCACGAGGGCCGCGGCCGGGGCGAGCATGGTGTTGACGAAGGCGAGGACGGCGGAGGTGTTGGCGGCCAGGGCGCTGCCGGCGTTGAATCCGAACCAGCCGAACCACAGCAGGCCCGCGCCCAGCAGCGTGAAGGGCACGTTGTGGGGCAGCATGGCCTTTCGCGCGTAGTCCTTGCGCGGCCCGAGGGCCAGCGCCGCCACGAGAGCGGCCGCGCCCGCGTTGACGTGGACGACCGTGCCGCCCGCGAAGTCGAGCGCGCCGAGCGTCGCCAGCCAGCCGCCGCCCCAGACCCAGTGCGCCACCGGCGCGTAGACGAGCAGCGTCCACAGCGCCAGGAACAGCAGGTACGCGCCGAAGCGCATCCTCTCCACCACCGCCCCCGAAACGAGGGCCGCTGTGATGATGGCGAACGTCCCCTGGTAGGCCATGAACAGGAGCTGGGGGATGGTGCCCTGCGCCTCCAGGCCCACCCCGCGCAGGAAGGCGGCGGACAGCCCGCCCACCACGGGCGTGCCCGGGGCGAAGGCCAGCGAGTAGCCGGCCAGGGCCCAGACGAGGCCCACGAAGCCGAGCGCGGAGACGCTCATCATCATCGTGTTCAGCGCGTTCTTGGAGCGCACGAGGCCGCCGTAGAAAAAACCGAGCGCCGGCGTCATGAGCAGGACGAGGGCGGTGGCCATCAGCATGAAGGCCACGTCGGCTGCGACGATCATTGGACCTCCCTTCGCGTTCACTGGTGATTTTCGGCAGCCATCCGCCGCGCCGGGTCCGATCGGCTCGACATGACGACCGCTGGACCGGGAAACCGGGATCAGGAACGGCCTGGAAGGGGGGCGGGAACGGCCTAGAAGGGTAGGCGGAGGCGCCAGGTGAACCGCGCCGACGGCTCACCGGACCCGCGTTGGAGCGGGAAGCCGACGTCGGCCCGGAGGAAGAAGCCGCGCCCGGCGGGCCACTCCAGGCCCGCGCCGAGGTCGCTCTTCCAGGACCGGTCCCCGCTCTCGTCCCAGGCCGAGCCGCCGTCGTAGAAGCCGACCAGCCCGGGGAACGGCGAGGGCAGGCGGACCAGCCACTCGACCGTGGCCAGCGCGGCGTTGTCCCCTCCGAACACCTTGTTCTCCCGCCCGCGCAGGGTTCCCATGCCCCCCAGGAAGAAGCGCCTCGGGAGCGGGACGTCGCCGTCCGCGAGCCCGACGAGGACGCGGGCGCGGACGGAGTGGGTCGTGTTGAGGTCGCGGGCGCCGCGCACGCTCCCGATGAAGCGGTGGAACGAGAAATCCCCGCCCAGGGCGTCGGGGTCGGCCCATTCGAAGCTGGCCTCGGCCCGCAGCTCCTGCCCCTGCTCCATGCGCGTGTCGTAGGGGCTGCGCACCAGGAAGCCTTCCCGCTCCCGCCGGCGCGAGTCCCCGAACAGGTCGGCGCGGTTGGCCCAGCGCAGGGTCACGATGCCCGAGCGCAGCGTGCCGTCGTCGATCGGCTGATTGGGGTCGGGGGTCTTATCGAGAAACAGCACGCCGTCGGAGTTCACCTCGAGGCTCTCCAGCTCGTCGCTGCGCCAGGTGAGCCCGAGCTGTGCCCGGTGCCCGAGGCGGACGAAGCCATAGGCCTCGTGCCCCCGCCGCCGGTAGTAGTCCTTGACCTGCTCCGAGGTGACGATCCAGGCCGGGGTCTCCTCGAAGCCGATCAGCCGGAACAGGTCGTCGCTGTCCGCGATGTCGTGATATTCGTAGCCCAGCGTCACCAGCCGCTCCGGCCCGAAGGGCCGCAGGGCGCCCACCACGAACCGCGTGTCCTCAGAGGCGAAGCCGTAGCCGATCCGGCCATAGGCGTGCAGATGGTTGTAGGAGGCGTGGTCGTGCAGCGTGCCTTCGACTCCGACCCACGGCGTGAGCCCGTCCACCCGGTTCAGGTAGTCGCCAGCGCCGCCCGCGCCGAGCCGGAACGCGACGCGGCCTTTTACCGGTCTCAAGTGGACGATGAGTCGGCCGCCCTCCGGCACGCGCTCCACCGTGTAGGCGTCGGGCACGGCGGCCTCGATCGAGCCGTCCGAGGCCTTCTCCAGGCGGCGGACGGCCTTCGTCACGTCGCGGTCGCGGAGCACCTTGCCCGTCTCCAAGCCCATCACTTCCAGGGCGTGCCGGCGGGCATCCCCCTCGAGACCGTCCACGGCCACGGCCACCAGCCGCCCCTCGTCCACGTCGAGCGTCAGGACGCCGGTGGCGGGATCGAACGACCCGGTGACGCGGGCGGCGGGGAAGCCCTGCACGTGGTAACGGGTCTCGAGCGCGCCCGCCACCGCCGCCGCGTCCCGCCACAACGTCTCGCCGGGCTTGAGGCGGATGATCCGGAGCACCGCGCTCTTGTCGTAGGCCTCGGCCCCGTGGACCTCGATCTCGCGGATGCGCGGCAGATCCTGTGGAGCGGCGGCCGCGGCAAAGGCCGATCCGGCCAGGGTTGCGAGAAGGACGACGCACCTCGAGGTCACGATTTCATCTTATCGTCCTCGCGGGGCCTCGGAAGAAGGCCGGGGTCCCGGTGATCTGCCTAAGCGGGGCTGCGCAGGATGCTGCCCGCCGGATCGCGGTCGGGTCCCGTCGCGATGAGGCCATGGTAGGCGGCTGCGAGCTCGGCCCTGCCCCGCACGCCGAGCTTCTGGAAGATGTGCGTGAGGTGCACCTTGACCGTGGCCTCGCTGATGGCCAGCCGGCCCGCGAGCTCCCTGTTGGAGAGGCCGCTCGCCGCGTGCCGGAACACTTCCTTCTCCCGCGTGCTCAGACCGTGCTCGAGGACGGCGACGCGGTCGGCGTCCGCGCGGCCCGCCATGCGGCCCACCCACGCCTCGATCGTCTGCCGCCGCGCCCAGATCTGCCCGTCGTGGACGACGCGGATGGCCTTGACCAGGTCCTCGGCCCGGGCGTCCCTGGCCAGGATGCCGCGGGCGCCCGCGGCGAGCGCGTCCACGGCCCAGCCCTCGTCGGCGTTGCTCGACATGAAGAGGATGACGAGCGGCCCGACGTCACGCTTCAGGGCGGAGCACAGCTCGAGGGCCGCCGGCATCCGGCTGTCCAAGAGGAGCACGTCCACCGCGGCGCGCGCGGCGACCTCGGAGGCGGCCTGCTCCGCCCGAACCATGGCCAGGCCGGTCACAGCGCCGATGATGTGCGAGAGCCCCTCGCACAGCAGCCGGTCCTCGCTCAAAACGGCAACTCTTATTTGGGGCACGTTCCAGCCTCTCGGAAAGCCTGCGCGCTTCCGTGGGCAGACTCTCGACACAGAGGGAATCGGCCAACAGTCTAGTGCGGGGGATCACGGCGCGTCAATGCGTCCGTGCGTCTACGTATAATCTGCATACAAATACAGCGTCCGGCGCGCGCGATCTGTCGGAAGGGCGATAAGATCGGGACGGGTGAATCCTCGGGAACATCCTTTCATGAATGGCTTGCCTCTATGCTCGTCGCTGGCTGCCGTCCTCCTCGCCTGCGTCCCCGTGTTCGCGGACACCTTCACGGAGACGTTCGACAACGGGAGCAACGTGGGCGGCTGGCTCTACGGCGGCCCCGGGGAGACGATCGAGACGACCGGCGGCAACCCCGGCGCCTACCTGCACTCTCCGTCCCTCGACACCTTCGCGCCCCAGCCTCGGACGTCGGGGCCCGATTCCTTGTTCATCGGGGACTTCCAGGGCCGCAACGTCAGCGTCATCGGCATCGACCTCATCACCATCGCGGTGGACTTCTCGGCGGCGGGCCGCCCGCTGACCCTCATGCTCCTCTCTGACGCGGGAACGCCCGGCGATCCCAACGACGATTGGGCCGCCTACCTCATCGGGCCACAGAACGTGCCCGTGCCTGGTGAGGGCTGGGTCTCGTTCTCGTTCCCGGTCCCCTCGCAGTCGCCGACCCTCCCGCCGGGATGGCAGACGATCGCGCTCGGCCCGAATTCGCCGCCTCCGGACTGGAACGACCTCATCACCGACGTGGACCAGGTCCGCTTCTTCTACGGCGACCCCACGTTCGTCTTCATCTTCCAGATGTGGGACGTGGGCCTGGACAACGTCTCCATCACTGCGGACGTCGTGCCCGTGGAGCTGACGGGCTTCGCGGTGGAGTAGGGCTCCCAACCTTGACGCCGGCCGGAGGCGGGCATACTGTCGCTTCCCCGACCGCTCAAGGAGGATGCATGAAGGCTGTGGCGCTGTCCCTGGCTGCCGCGCTTTTCGCCGGCCCCGCCATTGCGGCCGAGCCACTGCGCGTGTTCTTCACCGTGGCCACCCCGCCCCCGGCGCAGGGGGACGCAAAGGCGCGGGCCGACGCGCTGAAGCGGGAGCGGGACGCCGCGTGGGCGGAGTACGAGGCCGTCGACAAGCAGCTCAAGAAGGAGAACGGAAAGAAGTACGAGAAGTGGCCGCCGGAGGTCAAGGAGAAGGCGAACCTCTCGTACGAGAAGTACGTCGGCAAGGCGCTCGACTACCTGCTCTTCACGATCAAGCCCAAGGACCTGGAGGACTCCGTCCGCGACATCACCAACTCCGTGGTGGGGAAGGGCCTGGCCGGGGTGAAGGAGAACGTGGTGCTGGCGGAGAGCGCGGCCGACGCGCACCTGGTGCTCGAGGCCGTCGCCCGCTACGGAGCCTCCAAGCTCACCGTGGGGCCGAAGTATTTCTTCTACCGTGTTTCCCCGGGCGGGAAGCTCAGGCCGGACGCCCTGAAGGTGGTGCCCTCGGACTGGCCCAAGCCCGGCTGGTGGAGCGACGAGCCCTGCACGCAGTTCCATCGCTTCCGCGACGACGAGCCGTGGCTGGTGTTCATGACGGTGGACGACCAGCGCTGGCGCGACGTCATGAACGTCGCGTCCGGCTGCATCAACGAGCTCGTCAAGGTCCATGGCGCGGGCCTGACGGGCACCGACTAGCGTCGGTCGGTCCATGGCCACCGCCTGCCTGCTGGTCGTCCTGGCGGCCGCCGCGGCCGGCGGCGGCGACATCTATTTCGAGCAGACCATCGTCTCCGCGACGGCCGGGGAAGCGCCGGGCCCCGGAGTCGCCTCGCGCGTCTGGTACTCCGGGAAGAAGATGCGCATGGAGGCGGGAGGGGCGTCCGCCGGGCCCGCCTTCGTCCTTCGCCTCGACACGGGCCGGGCCTGGAGGATCGACCCCGCCAAGAAGACGGCCGTGGCCATCGACGTCGATCGGCTCCGGACCCGCACGCAGATGGACATGGCAATGGCCGGCGACCTGATGGGCGTCGAGGAGGGCGCGGCCCGCACGAGGCCGCTGCGGGAGGGAAAGACGATCGCGGGCTATCGCTGCCGCGGCTTCCGGATCACCTCGGCCTCCAGCGTGATGGACGTCTACGTCACGGATGCCAAGC